>CANPWF010000073.1 GCA_947581885.1 uncultured Clostridia bacterium | reverse complement strand
GTGTGAATATACGAACCCCCTTTGTCCCTGCGGGACACTTCCCCCAAAGGGGGCAGCGAGGGTTCCCACTTACTTTCGAATGGGCGCACGACCCTCACCTCATCCTGAGCTTGTCGAAGGATCTCGCCCAACTCCATACGTACATGTATGTTGGGAGAAGTGCGAGATTTCTCGACTGCGCTCGAAATGAGGTGCGGGGGTGCGTACACGCAACCCCCTTGCGGCGTGTCGAAGGGTCGCCGCAGTTTTAGGACATAAGTCTAAGGCGATGTCTCGACACGTCCCTGCGCAAGGGCACCGCAGGGACGGCTCGACATGACGTAATTTTTCGCCCATAAAAAAATCCCCGCGAGGCGGGGAAGAGAGCGAGGCTTTTCAATGTTCGGGGGAAGGGAGAGGAGAACGGAGTTCCTTTCGGTAGGAGAGCTTCAAAAAGACGGGGGTCAAAACGGAGGAGAGCAGGATGATCAGGATCACGAAGGGGAACACGGCGGGATCGACGAGCCCCGCGGAAACGCCCCGCTCCGTACAGATGAGCACCACCTCCGCGCGGACCATCATGCCGAGTCCGACGCGCAGGCTGTCCTTCACCGAGAAGCGGCAGATCTTCGCGCCCGCGAAACAGCCCGCAAGTTTCCCGATGAGTGCCGCCGCCACATAGGCGAACCCGAAGCCGAGGAAGGAGACGTCGATCTCGGCGAACGCGCCGATGTTGTTGATGCCGATGAAGGCGAAGAACACGGGGGAGAAGAAGAGATATCCCATCGTATCCACCTTGCTCTCGACGTAGGGCGTTTCGGAGAGGGTCCCGCCGAGCAGAATGCCTGCGAGGTACGCGCCCGTGATATCCGCCACGCCGAACAGTTTTTCCGCGCCGTAAGCGTACAAAAAGCAGGCGGCAAGCGAGATGATGGGCACCCGTCTGTTGTGCGGGGCCTTGCGTTCCATGAGGTCGAAGAGCTTCCGCAGGGCAACGCCG
This sequence comes from uncultured Clostridia bacterium, assembly GCA_947581885.1. Lineage (GTDB taxonomy): Bacteria > Bacillota > Clostridia > Christensenellales > Borkfalkiaceae > Gallimonas. The sequence continues at coordinate 7,141 of CANPWF010000073.1, read as the reverse complement.
AGGGCGATCGCGGCGACGAAGAACACAACGATCTTGATGCACACGAGCCAAGCGTTGGGGTGGAACCAATTCCAGCCGCCCGCGTCTCCTTCCGCGCCCGAGGAGAAGCCCGTAAGCACAGAGAGGATGACGATGCCGATCACGTCGTCGATGACGGCGGCGGCGACAATGGAAGCCCCGACTTTGGAATCGAGTTTGCCGAGTTCTTTGAGGACGGCGACGGTGACGGAGACGGAGGTCGCCGTGAGGATCGCGCCGTAGAAGAGCCACGAGAGGACACTTTCATCGGGGAAGAAGAGGAAGGCGACGAGGGTGCCGAGCCCCATCGGGACGACCACCCCGAAGAGGGTGATGACGACGGAAGCGACCCCCGTGCTCCTTAGTTTTTTGAGGTCCGTCCCGAGCCCCGCGGAGAACATGATGAGCACCACGCCGAGCTTGCTCATGATCTCAAGCCCGCTCATCACCTCTTCCGAGAAGAACGCCTCGTGCAGGGGTTCCCAAGGGATATAGGAGAGCAGCCCGATCAATATTCCCGCGATCAGCATGCCGATGACGGCGGGCATGCCGCACCTGTGTGCCCCGATGCCCATGAGCTTCCCGAAGAGCAGAATGACCGCGAGCGGGAGCAGGATCTCAAATGCTTCCATACAAAAAATTGCCTTCTTCCCGCGCCCTCGCGCGGAGACCGAACTTTATCCCAATTATCTTAACCGTTTCCGCCGCAAAAAGCAACTGTTTGGGGGGCGGGAGAGGCGAAAATTTGTATTTTTCCGCGACGGTTTTTCGCACGCCCGCTTTAATGCTTGTCATTTTTCTCCGCCCGTGCTATAATAAAGGAAAGAGGAAAGCGATGCAACCACTTCCGCCCGAGCGGGCAAAACAGATGAATCCCGTCGTGCTCGCCTTCGTGGGCGACGCGGCGTATACCCTTCTCGTGCGGGAACGCCTCGCGCGGGAGAGTTCCTCTAAGACGGGGGAACTCAACCGCCGCGCGTCCGCGCTCGTTTCGGCGCATGGGCAGAGCGGGGCGTTGGAGCATATCCTTCCCCTTCTCACCGAGGAGGAAGAGGACATCTACCGCCGCGGCCGCAACGCGCACAAGCCGACGAAGAGCAAGAATGCCGACGTAGGGGAGTACGTCCGCTCGACGGGCTTCGAAGCCGTCATCGGCTATTTGTATTTGACGGGCGATCTCGCCCGTATTGAGGAGCTGTTTTTTTCATGAAAACGGAGGGAAGAAACGCCGTTTTCGAACTGCTGAAAACGGACAAGACCATCGAGAAAATTCTGCTCGAAAAGGGTGCGCAGGGGAGCCTCGGAAAGATCTTCGCGATCGCGCGGGAAAAGGGCGTGCGCGTGCAGTTTGTCGACCGCGCCGTGCTCGACAAGGAGAGCGTCACCAAACGTCATCAGGGGGTGATCGCCCTCACGACCGACTTCGTGTATGCCGACTTCGAAACGCTCGGCGAGGGGAAGGAGAGCAGCCTTCTCGTCCTCTGCGACGGGATCGAGGACGTGCACAACCTCGGCTCGGTCATCCGCGTTGCGGAATGTGCGGGGGCGGACGGGGTCGTCATTCCTAAGGCGAAGGGGGTAGGAGTCACCGAAGCCGTCGTCCGCATTTCGGCGGGGGCGGCGGAACATCTTCCCGTCGCCAAGGTCCCTTCCCTCAATTCCGCCATCGACAGGTTGAAAGCCCGCGGCTATTGGGTGTACGCCTTGGAAGCGGACGGAAGCCCGCTTTTCAAAGCGAACTTGAAGGGGAAGATCGCCCTCGTGTTGGGCGGAGAGGACTGCGGCGTACATCGCCTCACCCGCGAGAAGTGCGACGGCGTGCTCTCCATTCCCTTGTTCGGCAAAGTCAATTCGCTCAATGCGTCCGTCGCGTTGGGCATCGCGGTGTATGAGGTAGTCCGTGAAAGAGAATAAAATTTCGGATGAAACGCTCGTCGAACGGGCGCAAAAGGGGGACGCGTCGGCGACGGAGGAACTTCTCCTCCGCTATAAAAACACCGTCCGTGCACGGGCACGCACCTTCTTTTTGCAGGGCTGGGAGACGGACGACCTCGTGCAGGAGGGCATGATCGGGCTGTATCTCGCGATCGGCTCGTACGATAAATCGGCGGGGAAATCCTTCAAGAACTTCGCCTATCTCTGTGTGACGCGCCGCATCTACGGGGTGCTCCGCGCCTCGCACGGGGAACGGGCGGAGGAGTTCGATCCCGAGACGGCGGACGGGGGAGCTTCCCCCGAGGATACCCTGCTCGATCTCGAATCGCGGGCGGAATTCACCCGCACCCTCATGCGGGAGCTCTCCGATTTCGAATACCGCGTCGTGTCGATGTATCTCGACGGTATGAGCTATGCCGAGATCTCGGCGGCGACGGGCAAACAGGTCAAGAGCGTGGATAACGCCTTGGCGCGGGCAAAGAGAAAACTCTGCGCATTGCGATAGAAAAGAACGGAAAAGGACGGTGCTGCGATGCTCTCGAATGAATTTCTTCCCATCCGTTCGGTCCAACTGCTGCTTCTCTTCTTCGTGCCGCTCGCGGCGATCGCACTGCGGAGGAACAGGATCGCGTCCCTCGTTGCCGCTTGGGCGGTGGCGGTTTGGTTTGTCGCCTTCAAGTTCACGGCTTACCTGCCCGCGAAGTCCTTCCCGATGGATCTGAGCACCATGTGCTATTTCCTCTTCGTGTTCGGAACGGTATTGCCCGTGCGCCCCTTCAAGGTCGCCGTCTCTCAGCTGTGCGCCCTGTGCGGGCTGGTGTACGGGCTGTGCGTGTTCTTCATCCCGCAGACGTTCGCGGGCCGCGCGGTAAGCGAGATGGATCGCTATTTCACCCTCGCCAACCATGCCCTGCTCTACTTCGGGGGACTTGTGACGATGATGCGCGTCGGCTTTCGGAAGAGCGATCTGATTTGGTCGGCTGCCCTTCTCGGTGCGACGATCGCCTATATCGAAATTTGCGTTGCGAAGGGGATCGAGGAGGGGACGGCTGTCTTTTCGCAGATCGTCAACGGCTCCATCATCCTCATCGCCGCGCCGAATTTCACCCCCACATGGTGGTATTACGTCCTGTACTATCTCGTGCTCTTTTCTCTGCTCGGCGGCTGGACGGCGTTGACGTATGAGATCAACCGCCGCACCGTTCCCAAGACCGTCGCCCGCGGCTTCTTCGCCGTATAAGGAGGCATATGCACCTTTCATTGTACCGAAAATTCAGACCGGACCGCTTCGAAGGCATCGTGCGGCAGGAACACGTCGTGCGCGTTCTCACCAATCAGATCGCCTCGGGAACGGTGGGGCACGCGTACCTCTTCACGGGGCCGCGCGGAACGGGCAAGACGACCGTTGCCCGTATCTTCGCCCGCGCCGTCAACTGCGAGCATCCCGAACACGGTTCCCCGTGCGGGAAGTGCCCTTCCTGCCTCGCGCTCGCGAAGGGCTCGCTCGACATCGTCGAGATCGATGCCGCCTCCAACAACGGCGTGAACGAGATGCGGGACCTGCGCGAGAAGGTGCAGTATCCGCCCGTTTCGGCGAAGTACAAAGTGTACATCGTCGACGAAGTGCACATGCTGACGGATAGTGCCTTCAACGCCCTTCTGAAAACGCTCGAAGAGCCGCCCGCACACGCGATCTTCATCCTCGCGACGACGGAGCCCCAAAAGCTCCCCGCCACCATCATGTCCCGCTGTATGCGGCTCGATTTCAAACTCATTCCCGAGAGCGACCTCGAAGGGCATCTATGCCGAATTTTGAAGGAGATCGGGAAGGAATACGAGCCCGAAGCCGTCGCCGCCATCGCCCGCGCGGGTGCGGGGAGCGATCGCGACATGCTCTCCATTGCCGAGATGTGCATCGCCTACGACGAAAAACTCACCTATGAAGGGGTGGTGAAGGCACTCGGGGCGGCGGATTTCATGGGGACCTGCTCCTTCGTGCAAGCCCTTCTCTCCTCCGATTCGGACGGGGCGATCGATCGGGTGGAGAACTTGCTCGCCGCGGGAAAATCGGTGGGCGTTCTTTGCAAGGATACCCTCGAAATGCTCAACCGCGTCGCCGTCGCCAAGACGTGCCGCACGGCGGAAAGGCTGCTTTCTCTTCCCAAAGAACTCTTTTCCGAGGTGAAAAAGCTCGCGGACGGTGCGGACGGCAGGGCAATTTTACGGGCGACGGAGATCCTTGCCAAGACGGAGAGCGATCTACGGTTCACGTCCTCGCCGCGGGTGCTGTTCGAGACGGCGATCCTGCGCTGTGCGTGCCCCGCGATCGAATGCGATGTCGACGCGCTCACCGTGCGCGTTGCCGCCCTCGAAGAGAAGTTGGAAAGGGGGGTTCCCGTTTCGGCTCCCGCCGTTTCCACCGTTTCGGAGCCCGTAAAGCCCGTAAAAGAAAGGGCGGCGGCCGTATCCGAAGAGGAGGAAGAACTTCCCCCTCCGCCCGACGAACCCGATTGGTCGTTTGACGACGCTCCCTTCGAGAGCGTAGCCGATAAGAAAGTTTCCGCGCCCGCGGCAAAGACGGAGGAAAAAACCGTAACGCCGCCGAAAGCGGAGAATGCGGAGGTCGTCTCGCCCTTTGAGGCGGGGGCGACGGTGACGTTCGGAAGGTTCATCCGCGCCCTTCGCAAGAATGCGCGGAACGGCGTGCTGTTCACCCTGTGTTCGGACCTTTCTCCCCGTTTCGAGGGGACGAAGCTGGTGCTTTCGACGACGAGCGACGCCGTTCTCCGCTCGCTCAACCGCCCCGAACACCGCGCCGTGATGGAAGAGAATTTCGCCACCGTCGGCGTGACGGATTTCGAGGTCCGCGGGGCGGAGAGAGCCCCTTCCAAGGCGGACGGCATCGAAGAACTCAAACGCAATTTCAAGGATTATTCCGTCGAGATCAAATCATAAGGAGGGAATATGAGTTACGGCAGAGGCGGCATGGGCATGGGGGGCAATATGCAGAACCTCATGAAACAGGCGCAAAAGATGCAGGAAGAGATGAAAGAGACCGAAAAACTGCTCGACGAGTGGGAGATCGTAGGCACTGCGGGCGGAGAGGCGGTCGTCGTCTATATGAATGCGAAGAAGATCATCGACGGTATCGAGATCGATAAATCGGTCATCGATCCCGACGACGAGGAATTTTTGGAGGACCTTGTGCTCGCCGCCATCAACGACGGCTACAAGAAGGCGGACGAGGTGTACGCGGAAAAGATGGCGAAGTTCGCGGGGATGGGCGGACTCGGGGGAGGGCTCCTCTGAGTGGAAGTGTTCATCGAACCCATCGGCAGACTCATCAATGAGTTCGCCAAACTCCCCGGGGTGGGGAAAAAGACGGCACAGCGGTACGCCTACCGCGTCATCAACATGACGGAAGGGGAGGCGCGGGCGTTCGCGGACGCGATCCTCGACGCAAAGCGCAAGGTCCGCTTCTGCAAGATCTGCGGGAATTTCTCCGAAGAGGATATTTGCGCCGTGTGCGCTTCCCGCGAAGGGAAACAAATTTGCGTCGTCAAGGAGCCAAAGGATGCGATCGCCCTCGAACGGCTGCACGCCTTCAAGGGGGTGTATCACGTTCTGCATGGGGTCATCGACCCGATGAACGGCGTTACCCCCAACGATATCCGCGTGCGGGAACTTCTCGAACGGGTACAAAGGGGCGGGGTGGAAGAGGTCATCATGGCGACCAATCCCGACGTTGAGGGGGAAGCGACCGCAATGTACATCGCAAAGCTATTAAAGCCCCTCGGCGTGAAGGTCACCCGCCTCTCGCGGGGCATTCCCATCGGCGGGGAACTCGAATATACCGACGATGTTACCCTCGAGCGGGCACTCGTCGAACGCAAAGAACTCTGACGGAGGCAAACGTGAAAATTTCCGTACTCGGCTGCGGAAGGTGGGGATCGTTCATCGCTTGGTATCTCTCCCGCCGCGGCAACGAAGTGTACAGCTGGGGGCCCGAGGACGACTACTCCTATCGCATTCTCAAAGAGACGGGGCGCAACGAATACGTTCAGCTCGACGAGAAGATCGTTTTGACGTGCAACTTGCAGGAGGCGGTGGAGCGTGCCGAGATCGTCGTCATCTCCATCTCCGCGCAGGGGCTCCGCGGCTTCATGCGGCGGGTGACTTCCTTCCACGTTTCCGAGAAAAATTTCGTCCTCTGCATGAAGGGGGTGGAAGAGGAGACGGGGAAGCGGCTCTCCGAGGTTATGGAAGAGAGCGGCGTTTCGGGGGATAAGATCGCCGTATGGGTTGGCCCCGGGCACATCCAGAGCTTCGTGAAAGGGGAGCCCAACTGCATGGTGATCGACTCGAAGAACGAGAAGCTGAAGAGGACCCTCGTCGATTCTTTCAAGAGCGATCTCATCCGCTTCTACTACGGCGACGACCTCATCGGAACCGAGATCGGGGCGGCGGCGAAGAACGTGATGGGCATCGCCGCGGGCGTTCTCGATGTCGTCTGCGTTCCCCTGAAAGGACCGTTGATGTCCCGCGGGGCACGGGAAGTCGCCCGCCTCATCAAGGCGATGGGGGGAAACGAGCTCTCCGCCTACGGACTTGCGCATCTCGGCGACTACGAGACGACCCTCTTTTCGCAGTACTCCCACAACAGGATGTACGGCGAGATGTTGGCACGCGGTCAGCGGTTCGAAAAGCTCGCCGAGGGCGTCGCCACGAGCGAGGCCATGCGGTATTTAGGGCAGAAATACCATGTGGACCTTCCCATCACCGAGGCCGTCTACAACGTCTGCTACGGCAAGGGCGACGACGAAAAGCGCTGCCGCGAGGAGATCGACAAGCTCTTTTCCCGCAGTACCAAGGACGAAATGTACGAATAAATCACAAATATAGAGGCTTTGCATAGTACTATGTCAGACATGATAAATAAAAATAAAATAATATATTGAGTAAATTGGGGAATTGACCCGACGCATCTGCAATATGCCTCAGATCGGAGGGGAGAGCGTAAAATTTTTTCGACAAAAAATTTTGAAAAAAATGCAAAACTGCGAGAAAATGCTTGACAAGCTGTCCTATATCGTGTAAAATTTAGAATGTTACGCACGGGGGCGTAGCTCAGTTGGTTAGAGCGCTTGCTTGACATGCAAGAGGTCGCAGATTCGAGTTCTGCCGTTCC
>CANPWF010000072.1 GCA_947581885.1 uncultured Clostridia bacterium | reverse complement strand
CCACCTTCATTTTGAGCAGATATTTGGCGATGGCGATGCCGAAGGAGATCCACATGTGGTCGGAGATGACGGTGGTGACGGGCTGGTTGTAGAGGAAGGACGTGCCCAAATCGCCCGAGAGCGCCGAGATGAGCCAGCTCCAATAGCCCTTCAGAATGCCGACGAAGGAACTATCGGCAAGGCCGTATAATTCCTTGATGCGGTAGAGTTCCTCGGGGCTGATCGTCCCCTGCGCCGCCTGCGACAAGAATTTCTGCTCCACGTAGTCCATGGGAAGGCACCGTACAAGGATGTACAGGATAATGGACACGACAAACAGGATCAGAATGGAATATAAAATTCTTTTGACGATGTATTTAACCATATGTCCTCATAACGGCCTTTTCGCACCGCGCAGACCGCGCGGTGCGAAGCCGAAGTACTGTGAAATTGATCAGGCGAAGTTGACTTCCCAAATGCGGTTGAGCGGGGACTGGAACGCCGTGGACTCCGCAAACAGCGCGAGGGTCGCGTCGTCAAAGAGCCCTCTCGGGTAGACGTAGAGCGCCTTTCTCTGATAGGTGGGAAGTTCGACGGCGAGCTCCATGACGAGATCGAGCGCGCAGAGGTTCTGCAAGGAACCGCCCTCCGAGAGTTTGTCGCCCGTAGAGACGGAGTACGCATTCTTGCGCTCGGCGACGTCCGTCGTCTCGCGGCCGTCCATGATGCGGTCGGCCAGCTCGTCGAGGATCGCCTTTTGATCCCTTACCGTGCTGTTCGCCTCATCGTTGGCGCTCTCGATCCACGGGAAGCCCCATGCAAGGATACTCGTCGCCGACGAATCCTTGTGGTAGACCTGATACATATCGGGGTCGGAGGAGGAACTCCACGCAGCCGCCCACACTTCGAGCCGCCCTGCGGCAAGTTTGGAAAGAGCCGTGGAATCGCGCGTGACCGTGACGTCAAAGCCGACATCGTTCAGAATTTCCGCCGCTTTGACCATGGTAGCATAGGCGGGGTGATCTTCGCTGTCGCCCGCGATGGTGAACGTGAATTTGAGGCGGTCGCCGTTTGAATTTTTGAGGAAGCCGTCGGTATCCGGCGTATATCCTGCCCGTTGCGCATACGTCTTGGAGGTTTCGCCCGTTTCATCGTATGGATAGTAAGACGTCGCATTGGTGGGATAATAATCTTTGAGCACCGTGGACATGGGACGATAGATCGCGGAGGCGAGGTCGTCGCTGCCGTAGTAGTCGATGCAGAGACTGGTGTTCATGGCGGACATGATGGCCTTGCGGATGTTGAGATCCTGCACGTAACTTGCGTTGATGCCGATGTAGCCGTAGCCGAGGTTGTCGGTGGAGGTGTAGTCGAGGTCCGCGCTGTCCGCCCCGGAGAGATTTTCGATCATCTCGTTGGTGGCGGAGGGAGACGCAAAGTTGATCTCGCCCGTCTTGACGCTCTCATAGAGAACGGAGGTGTTGATGACCTTGTAGCAGAGTTTCTTGATCTTGGGCGCGCCGAGCATGAAGTTCTCGTTGCTCTCCAAATACACGATGTTGTCGCTGAAAAAGTCGCTCTTGCTGTTCTTCAACGCATTGAGATCGGCGGGAGGATTGCCGTCCGCCGTGGAAGCGCGGTAGGGACCCGCGCCGAGAGGCACCTGAATGTAGCGGACGCTATCCATGAAGTCGCTGTCGCCGAATTCCACGCCGAAGTACTCATGATCTTTTTCGAGGCTGAACTCGTTCGCGTGCGAGGAATAGTAGTGAAGGGGCGCGACCGTGAAGCCGAAGTTCTGGATGGCCTTGGGGTCCTCACCGTTGATGCGGATGTGGAGAACATCGTACGTCTTGCCGAGATCCCTGCTCCCGCCGTCCGCCGTGGGAAGCGCGCTCATGCTCTCCATGGTGATGCCGGAGATCGTGCGCACCTTCAAAGCGTCGCCGATGAGCGTCTTGATCGCCTCGCCGCGGAGATACTGGTGGAAGGTGTTCGCCGTCGCATAGTAAGTGATGACATCGTACAGGTGACCCTTATAGGCACTTGAAGCCTGTTCTTTGCCGCCGAGCATATAACTGAACACGAACGACGTGAGGGTATCCTTGTCCGTTGCGGTATCTTTATCGTAATCGTATTCGGGCGTGTACCATTTCTTTGTGATCTCTCCCGTCTGCGGGTCTGTCTCTTTTTCCGTCGTCAACTTGAGCAAGCCGTAGCTGTACATGAAGATCTGCCAATAGTCGGTGATGAGTTTGTTGCCGTCCTTATCGACATACTTCTCGTAGTCTTTGAGGTCGGAGGACATGGCGGTGTTCCAGTCGGTGCTGATCTCTTCCTTGAAGAGCTCTTCGACCTTTGCAATATCCGCCTTCTCCTGGTCGCCCAAACCGGCGTAGTTGCCCTCGATCTTGTCGTTCGCCCAGTTCCGCAGGGCGTCGACGCGGGCTGCGACTTCCTGTTCGAGTCTGCTTTCAAACTGGCTCTGCTCGCTGTACTTGTTCGTCTGCGTTCTGTACGCCTGCAAGCCCTGGATATCCACGGAGTACATGGTCGCCGAACCCGTGTAGGCGGGATCGAGATACATGTAGATGTTGAAGAGCACATCGTTCTTTGTGAGCGGCGTGCCGTCCGAGAATACGATGTTATCCTTGATGGCGAAATAGTAATCGGTGTAGTAGGTCGAATCAATGCCCTCCACCTCGTTGCTATGCTGGCTGTCGCCCGTCGTGACGACGCTGTAATCGTACGCAACGCAGGGTTCATCGGGACCCGCGACGATCTTCCCATCCTTATCGGTGGAGATCATGCCGATCATCGTCTGCCCCACAATGTCGCCGTCGGTGCCCGAAGTGTAGAAGAACGGGTTGAACACGCCGTCGGGAAGGTCCGTGCCGAGAATGAGTGCGTCCGCGCCGCCTCCGCAACCTGCGAGGCAACCGCATGCAAGCCCCACCGCCATGGTGAGCCCCATCGTTGTCGCTACGATACGCAATGCCTTTTTCCTTTTCATAAATCCTCCTGTAATGGTACCCTTTTCGATTTTTGTTGGTTTTTATTTTTTCGCTCCGCTTTACGAAGCGGACTTTTCGTGGATCGTGACCCCTGTGCAGTCATAGCCCGTATCGGCAAAGCCCTGTGCCTTATCGGCGATGGTATTATTATATACGAGTTCCGTTTTATCGTCCTGCTTGGCAAAACTGTAGGTCATCGTGCCGCAGAGGGTGACGTTTTGCAATGTTGCGCCCGCTTCGGCACGCCCCGCAAGGGCGCCGACGTAGTTGTTGTAGCGCGCGCTGATCGCCGTAGTGGTGACGTCGAGTTCAAAATGATCAAACGTGATGTTCTCCAAATGCGCCGACGCCATAAGGCGGTTGAAGAGGCCGAGGTAGGCATCGTTGCGCGCCGTGGTCGAACGCGTGACCTTGAAGTTGGAGATCGTGTGCCCGTTCCCGTAGAATTTCCCCATGTAGTTGTTGGGGAAAGAGATCTGCGTCTTTTCGTTGTTCTGCTCGTAGTCGATATCCGTCATGAGATAGATGTTCGAGCCGTCGTAGAATTGGAACTGCGCCTTGGTGCGGACGACGGTAAAACTGCCTTCGAGGGCGTTGGCGTAGAGATCCCACACCTTATTCTCCTCCGAGAACACGGTGGGCGTCATGGGGAAGATGAGCCGCTGTTCATCCACATGCCCCTCCCCCGCGGTGAGATCGGTGAGCGCGCTCTCGGCCGTCGCCCTGTCCTCGAAGTACGCGATGACCGTGTGGCCCGAAATGGTGGGCGAAACTTGTTGGGCAACGCCGTCCTCATCCTGCTCCACCGCGATGGTGGCCGTCTCTTCGTAATTCTCGCCGTAGTGGACGGAGATGGAATAGTTCTCCCGCCAATAGGCATAGAGGGTGAGATCTCCCGTAACTCTGTCCTTGGAAAAATCCCACTTCTTCGTCATATCGTAGGTGACGGTTTCACCTTCCTTGGTGCCCTGATAGTAGCCGCCGAAGGTGTAGCCCTCCTTGACGGGGGTCTCGCCGCTGTAACCGTTCTTATCCGTGCCCGGCTTGATGATGGGAGAACCGCTTTGGACATACTGGTGCAGTTCTTCGCGCGCGCGGTCGTCCTTTCCCGACTTGCCGCCCACGAGATCGAAGATGACTTCGCAGTTGTAGCCGTTCTCATAGATCTTTTCCTTTGTGAGCACGGACTGCCTGCACGCGGTCAGAATTCCCGCTATGAGACAGAGACATGCCAAACAGAATAAGACCGTCAAACGTTTGTGTTTCAATGTTTCCTCCTTCCTCTGCTTCCCAATGTCATTCGGTCACGTTTTGAAGATGGTCGTCGCCGTCGGCTGTTTTGCCGAGTTTCGACCAATTAGCATCCGCTGTGAATTGCCCAAAGATCTCCGCCGACGCCACGATCTTGACCGTATAGCCCTCGGAAGCCTCATAGAAGATATTGTTGCCGCCCTCGTCAAGTTCCATCGTGACAAGTTGGGACGCATAGAGCGTCACCGTTTCGAGCGACGTGCACCCGCTGAACGCGAGCGCGCCCAAGGTGGTGAGTTGGCTTACATGATCGGCGGAGCCGATTTCGACAGTTTCGAGGCCCGTGCACCCGCTGAACGCCTCTTCGCCCACCTCGGTGACGGAGGCGGGAATGGCGACCGTGCGGATCCCCGTATGGGAGAACGCAAAGGCGCCGATTTTTGTGAGTTGGCTCGTGCCGTCCGCCGCGCCTTGGAACGTGACCGCAAAGCGGGCGTTGGGGACGTTGGCGCCGTCGTCATACAGCATGCCGACGCCTTCAAACGCCTGTATGCCGATTGCCTCGACGGACGCGGGAATGACGATCTCGCGGTTGACGTAGGAGGTGTAGGCGATGGCTTCTGCCGCATCGGAATTGGTCGAGGCGGCATATGCCGCGAATGCCTGTGCGGGGATCGATGTGATGCCGCTGGCAATTTCGATGCTCTCGAGCGAGGAGATGGTCGCAAACGCGCCCACACCGAACTCCGCGAGGGTCGCGGGAAGTTTTACTTCGGTGAGCGGAGTCTGACTGAACGCAAAGTCGCCGATGGCCGTGACGTGCGAGAGGTCGATCTCCTCGATATCGGTATTGAAGTAACTGTACGCGCCGAACTGCGTGATGGGGCCGTTGTCTGCGGGGAAGTTTACCTCGAAAAGTCCCGAAAACAGCGCAAACGCGCCGTCGGGAATGGCGGTGTACTTCTTGCGGATGGTCAGTTCGTTGAGCGTGGTGGACACGCCGCCCCCGTTTTGGATGCCGGCATTTTTGAATGTCGTCCCGTCGTCGTCGTCGAGCTTTTCCGGGTCATACGAGATCTTCGCGCCGAAGATGTACGCCATGTAGTTGTCGTCATCCTGCGGATCCGCGTCGCCCCCGCCGATGAACGGCACGCTGAGACGGCGGAGCGCAAAACTGTTGCTGAACGCGCCGCGCTGAATGGTCGTAACGCTGTCGGGAACGACGACTTCCTCCACCGCGCTATCGGTGAATGCGCCCGACGCGATGGTCGTGACGCCGCTACGGAATTCTACCGCAGTCTTGGCGGAGGGAACGGCGAGAAGCGTTGTGCCAGCCGCATCGTACAGGCAACCGCCGTAGACGAAATACGCCGAGGAGGCGCCGCCCGCCGCCTTGTACTCCTCAAATTGAGGGCAACCCGTGAAGGCGTACTCCCCGATGGAGGTGAGCTGCGGCGAGACCGTGAACGATCTGAGCGCGGTGTACGCAAATGCGTACTCCCCGATGGAGGTGACGCTGTCCAGCCCCGAGACCTCCTCGAGCCCCACCGCACCGCAGAATGCCGAATTCCCGACCGTGGTGAAGGAGCCGACAAAGGTGACGGAGCGGAGCGTTGCGGGAATGTACGCACTGCGGCGGGTACCCGTCTCGCGCGCGGCCGCCCCGAAGTAATAGGCAAGGTAGTTGTTTGTCCTGTCAAGTGCAGGCGCGGTGAGCGTTTCCAGCGCGCGCATGCCTTTCAGGGCGCCGCGTTCGAGGGTGACATCTGCGCCGACCGTGACCGATTTGAGCGACGTATTGCCCTCAAACGCGCCCGCCTTGATGGCGGTGACATTCGCAGGCAGCGTGTACTCCGTCTCCGTTTCGCCGCCGCTGATGTGGTACACGAGTTCGGAGCCTCCGGTGATGTTGTTGCGGTAGATATCTCTGCCGCTCACGCTGTAACTTCCGCCGTTCGGAATGGACACGGACGAGAGCGCCGAGCAACCCGAAAAGACATTCGTGCCGAACGACATGGGGTTGCCGCCGATCGTGACGCTTTCAAGCGAGGCGCAACCGTCAAAGAGCCCGTCGTTGATCACCCTGACGCCCGCGGGGATCGTCATCTCCCTGATGCGTTCGCAGTCGGCAAACGCCTGCGCGCCCACCGACGTCACGCTCTCGGAGAGCGTGATCGCGGAAAGTTTTCTGCAGCCGAGGAAGAGCCCTTCGGGAATGGACGTGACTTTCGTGATGTCGCCGTACGAGGTGAGGCGGCTGCAATCGAAGAAGGCATACGAGCCGATCGACGTCACGCGGGTAAGATCGACGGTGACGAGATGGCGGCAACGGTAGAACGCCTGCGCGCCCACCGAAATGATGTTTTGGGGCAGGTCGATCTGCGTGATGTTATCGTTATCCCGGAATGCCGCCTCGCCGATGGACGTGATGAGCGTCTTATTGAAACGGTTGGGCACGATGACGTTGGCGCTCGTTCCCGTATAGCCCGTAACGGCGGTCCCCGAAAATACAAGCCCCTTGGTATAAAAACTCGTGTAGAGATCGAGATCGCCCGTTGCATCGCTACCGAACACATAGGGGGAGCTGCTGAGCGAATCGTTCGTGTACCAGCCCGCATAGGCGAGGTCGCCTTCCTCCGGGAAGAGATCGGGATCCGCGATCTGCGTGCCCTTCTTCACGGGAATGCGCGCGATGACCGCACCGTCGTTGCCGTGATAGGTGATATACGCGTAGTTGGGGTCGTTGTCCCAGCGCGCATACAGCGTGAGGCTCTCTTCGGGGTATGCGGTGAACGAGAAATATTCGTTGTCGTTGCATGCGGGCGTTGTGTACCAACCCGCGAAAGTGTAACCCTCCTTTGTGGGGGCCTCGGGCATCGCAAGCCTGCTTCCCACGGCGCCCACCGAGGACGGTACGGGGGTGCCGCCCATGCTGTCGTATGCGATGCGGGAACTGCGCTGGCCGATCCAGCGCGCATATACCGTGACGTCGTTTTTGGGCATCTTCTGCGTAAAGTCGAATTCCTGCGTATATGCCTCGTCCGCATGCCACCCCGCGAAGGTGAACAGCGCCTTTTGGGGATCGGCGGGGCGCACGATCTCGTCCCCCTCTTTCAGGGTGTAGGACTCGATGGGCGTACCGCCGTATGTTTCAAACGTGACGGTGTACTGTTCTTTGCTGCCTATGACCGCAAGCACAATGCCGATGGCGATCGCCGCCGCAATGAGGATCGAGAGAGGAATAAAGAGAAGTTTCACGGATTTTTTCATGGCTTATTTCCTCCTCTTGTCCGTCCCGAGACGGAAGATGACTGCCGCCATGCCGCACGCCGCAACGGCGAGCGCGGCAAACGCTATCCAAAGATAGCCGTCCTGCGCCTCCTCGCCGGGCGCCGCCGAAAGGGGCGCCGTCTCCACATAGGAGACCGCGGAAGCGGTTTGCAGTTTCTGATAGTAGTCCGTGCCGTCGTAATCGCCCCGCACGAACGCCTGTTGCGTGGAATCGAGCAGGTTGTAGATGCGGCCGAGAAGGTTGATCTCTGCGGCGCGCTCTTCGCCCGAGAGCGAGGAGAGCGCATTCACGCGGTCGATGAAGTCAAGCGCGCTCGCGTTGATGGCGTTTTCATCCGTCTTCTTGATCTGCCCGTCCCGGTTGGACGTCTCGTCATAGACGCCGCCGAGATACCCGACCCAGATGTAGCCGTCGTAGCCCGTGGCGTTCTTGGGCACCTCCCACTCAAACGTGAACTCTGTGCCCAACGCCCCCGGGAAGTTGTTATAGGTGTTGATGAAATCGTCGCCCTTCACCGTGCCGACGCTCTCCAAAGTGGGAGCGGCGGCGGCGCCGACTTCGACCTTCGTCAATTTCTTCGCCCTGTAGAATGCGCCCACCCCGATGGACTTGATGTGCTCGGGCAGGGTGATCTCCGTGAGGGTATTGTTCTCATAGAAGGCGTACGC
>CANPWF010000071.1 GCA_947581885.1 uncultured Clostridia bacterium | reverse complement strand
ACGACTTTGAAGTCTCTCTTACCTTAGATTTTCTGTACGGTGAGAGAGTACAGACTTCCTATAAATTGAGAGTGTCCATGGACAAGGATCCCGTGGGGAGCGTTTCGTTGAGTTCTTTGTCGCATGTTTTCTATTGAGGAGTGAACCATGAGCAGGAGAAAGACGGGAAACGTCATCATCAAGATCATATCGTTTCTTCTCGTTCTCGCGCTCCTCGGCGCGGGGATCGCCGTCATTTACCGCTATGTAAAGAAGTCCGAGGATCCGACCGAAGCGTCGGAGACGTTCTATCTCGAATATGACGGCGAGAAACTGCCCGGGGGCGAGAGTGAGATGAGCTTTGAGACGGGCGCCGAGGCGACGTTTGAAGTGAAATTTATTGACCTCGAGGATGAAGCGCAGGATTACAGCGTCAAGGTCTTTCCGAATGAAAAAGAGTATTTTCAATACTCTGTCGGGGATCGCTATTATGAATGGCAGCCCTTTGACAAGACGGAGGATCTGTCGTCTGTGTTCGGTCTGAAAAAAGAGGCGACGTCGTTCACTTTGAGTGTTCCCGCTTGGGCGTGCGTCAACACGGTTCTAAGCAGTCTCTATCCGGGAGAGGAGATCTTTGTCTCCGATCCGAGCGTGCTCGACGACAAGCCGCTGTATCGGCTTGTGGTATCATCGAACGACCAAGCGGCCGCCTATGTCATCAATTTCTCCGTGACGGGTGAGCGCTTCTCGATCGAGCTCGATAAAGAGCATATCGTTTTTGCATAATGGAGCGTGACCATGAAAAGCATCTATCGGAAGATCGCCGCGTTCTTTGCGGCGGCGCTCATTCTCTTCACAACTCTATTTTCCCCCGCGCCCGCCACGGTGAGCGCGGCGGGAGACAACGACGTCAAGTTTGACGACACGGATGTCCTCGATGATCTTCAAAGCATCGAGGGATTTAACATTCTCAATTATCCGTATTACCCGAGCGCGGAGCCCGAGATGTACGTCATCAATGTTTCGGAGTACTGCTATTCTTTCTACGAAAATCTTCGCGGTAATTACGGGCTGTACCTCTACGTCTACAACCCGAATGGCCTCTACATCGATACGGACAACTATGGGAACTGCGTGCAGATCGCGGTGAAGTACGACAGCACGCCCATCACTGAGGAAAGTCATCCCATGGACTATGAAAAGTTCTCTTTGCAGCTGTGCTCGGTCTCTTCGTCTCCGACCACGGCGAGGCTTTTCTATAAGTTCAAAGTCATCGACCACAGGAGCCGCTGGGACAACAAGACGCTCGCCGAGCGGGTGAACAGCAACGGGAGACGGTATGACATCTCGGGCATCGAGCTCGTGCGGGAGGGGCATAGCACCGCGGATGAATACCCGCTCACGGGCAAGTATTCCTTGGACGGTCAATCTGACGCCTACGGCTCCTTCCTGTTCTCCGGCTTCGCCGCGGGCTACGGCCCCGACAAGGATGCCGGGAGCACTTTGAAGTGCGACATCAAGAAGCTCGAGACGGTGCAGCTCAACGTCAAGCATACCTTCTACCGCACAAAGACGTCGTCGAAAGGGATGGGGTACCAAAATCAAATTGATACCGTCTATTTCTCTGTGCCCAAGAGGCTCTTTGACGCATATGGAACCCTTCAGCGGATCAAGGCAGAATGGTATGAATATAGAACAAAACCCATCCTTGTAACAAGCAATAAAGAGTATTATGATTGGATCTCAAAGTATATCGGTATGTCTACGGACAAGGTTCCTGATGATTTTTATTTCGTCACGACACCCTATGAGGAGACTTCAAAAGATATTCCGACGATTTTTGAACAATTCTTAGATTTATTTACTCCACCGGGACATAATCTCATTGACTATACAAATGTGATGTGGAACGTTTCTGAGGGCTATAAAGGAGGGAATCTTTCAACTCTCTATTACATTTTTCCCACCAAGGATTGGTGTGACATCAAGGAATACGATCCCTATGCCGAGGATGTCGAGCTGTCGGGCGGCGTAAGTTCCAATCGGCTTTATGAGTACATAAAGGGCTACAATAAGACGATCCAAAACGGGTATCTTCCCATCAAGAACGGGCAGATCTCCGCAGATCTGTTTGCTGACGATATAGATGAATCACGAAAGATGGACAATGAGCGCGGGAAAATACAGAAAGGATATTCCTATTACGATTTTGACGCAGATCTCGATCTTCAATCATGGCTTGGATGGAGCGATACTAACCCCGATCTAGAATTTTGGGAAAAATTCGAGATGTATGGTATGTGGGGCTCCCTTCATGTGAAGGATGGCCCTATTGAATTTGGTAGAACTGTCGCTCCGATCCAAGTTTTAACTCCGGATAGTAAGGAATTAAAAGATCTTCAAGATCCTCAACTCTCGGACGAACTTCTCATCAATTCCAAGGATGTCACGGAGTTCCGCAAGGCATGCAATGATGCCTTCACGGTGGACGGGAAAGACGATGAAGAGAAGTATGTCGTTTTGTTCCGTTTCGCCGTGACAGATTACTATTCCGAGGATGTATGGCTTGGGGAATGGAAAAATAACGCAAGGGATAATTACGAGATAGATCAATCTTACATTGCCGACGAGACAGTTTTCCTTGACTTCGATGTCATTCAACTTTCCTTTTTGGATGACGACGACCAATGGACCGTCATTGCCGCCGTCTCCAATCCCATTGACATTGTCAATGACATCACTCCACCGACCCATGTTGGTGACGATGACGGCGGGTGGCCGGATTGGCTCAAATGGACCGTTGGTATCATCGCCCTCATCCTCATCGTCGTGTTGCTGTGGCCGATCCTGCCTTATATCATCAAGGCGGTGATCTGGGTCATTGCGCTGCCGTTCAAGCTCATCGGGATGATCGTGAAGGCGATTAAGAATGCCGTAAAGAAGCGACGACGGAATAATGAGGAGTAGCGCCATGAAGGATCGGAACGATCGCAAGACAAAAATAAAAAAGACCGCCAAGGGAGTGGAGATCGTTTTTACGATCCTCGCTCTCTTGGTCGGGCTCTTCATAGTGGGGATCCTCACTTTTGTCGGCGTGAGACTTTGGAAAGTCATCGCGCCGCTGTTCGGACTGTAAAGGAGATGAAAGATGAAAGATGAATTTGATCATAAGGCAGTGTTTCATGCCGCTCATCGTGAGGCAATTGCATTGAGCAAAGAGGCGCATGTCAGCAAAAAAGCGCAAAAGCGTTTTATTGCATCGAATACGTGGATGATTTACGATGATTGCAAGCGTAATCCAAAATTATGCGAGTATATTCTCAAGAAGCACGGTCGTTGAGGTGGAGCTATGCCACGGAAGAAAAAACCCACAAGGAAGTATAAGCCTCGGAATGAATTTCGACGGAATATAAGTGCGTCTTCACAGGGCCATTTTGATTATGTGTTTGGGGAAACTGAAACGCATTATAAATCTTTGGGTTTGACGACGCATCCGAGCCGCGAAGATAAAGTTTCGCATTATGCCCTAAAACAGAATCCGAATCCGAATGATGAACGGCAATCTTATTTGCGTTTGAAGGTACGGAGTACGAATAAAAAATTCCTGCCCGATGAAGGTAAGCAGGAAAATTGGAATTTTGCAAAAGAAGATATGCCTGTCGTTCGTCATACGATCAAAAAATACAAGAAAAGCACGAATCGAAAGCCTAAAAATTGGTACGTGAAAAAGGCACGGTGGAATAAAAAAAGATGAGCTTCGTAAGCGATCTGTCAAATGCAGATGCCGCCGAGGAGAAGCCGTTCGCTTCATGCTCATCTTGTCTCTATTATACGCGAATCAAAGCAAAAAGTCAATAGATTTTCAGAGGAAAAAAGAGGAAAGAAAGGCATGCGTGGAGTTAAGCGGATCATTTGGATCATAGCGCTATTCGCGGTCGGGTTTGTCGTCGGCTACTTTATCTATACGGGGGTGAAGTTATGAAACTTCGGAATTTCTTCCGCCGTATCGATTACCGGCATTACATCTGCATCGGCATCACGCTCGGGTTTGTGGCTCTCGGGATCTTCGTGTTCCGGAGCGCTTTCTTCCGCCTCATCGAGGCGGGCCGTGATTTCGGCCTCTCGGTCGCGTATTACTTCTGTGAGCTCTTCGGCATCGAATACGGCTTTGCGCCCACCGTCAATGAGTTTCCCAAGGACCCGCCCGCCGTGTTCCTGCCCGAGAGCTTTGAGGCATTCAAGGTCTCATTCGGACAGTATTGGGCAAAGTGGGCGGAATGGGAGAACTTCCGCGCATATCTCGCTTTCTTCGGGAATGCGGCCAAGATCTTCATCATTGCCATCATTCCCGTCATCGTGCTCGTCTTTCTCTTCCGCATGTTGGTGGGGAGATACGTCAAGACGGTCAACAATGACTATGGCGCCGAATCTCGCCCGCTTCGGGCGTTCAAACGCGTCTCAGATTGTACCTATCGCCCTGTTAAGGCATGGCTGAAAGGGTTCGTCTCTTTCGTACGGGAGAGACGGCGGTATTGGGTCCTTTGGATCGTGATGTGGGTGTACTTCTTCAACGGCTTCACGATTTTTTTGGAGCTTTTGGCGTATTACTTTTACTTTGTCTTTTCCTTCGACTTCGCCAATCTGTACCGTCAGATCTGCAAGCTCGTCATGGACCTCTATCCGATGTTCGCATTTTTGCCGATATGGGTTTGGTGCATCATCGCGGTGCTCATTTTGAGCTTGCTCTCGCGGCGGAGAGCGATGCGGGCCCTGCGGCGGAATGAGAGCAGGAATCGGGGATTTTTGAACGAGAGGGGAGTGTTCCTTTCGGCCTTCGGCCCCCCGGGCGTCGGTAAGACGCTCTGGATCACGGATGCGGCGCTCTCGTATGAAGTGCAGATCCTCGACGACGCCCTCGACATCCTTATGGAGACGGATATGCACTTTCCGTATTTCCCTTGGGCCTCGCTCGAAGCGGAGCTCAGACGGGCCGCGTCGTTGCATGTCTGTTATGACGTGTGGAGCGTGCGGCGGTGGATCGGGAGAAAGAGACAGAGCTTTGACAGCGCTCCGTCGCGGGAGAAGATCTTCGGCTTCGATTTCGGGCGCTACGGCATGACGTATGACAACAAGCTCTATCTCATGGATATTTGGCAAGCCATCGAGGATCACTCGCTCGCGTATTTCATCTATACCGTGCAGAGTTCCTATCTCATCGCGAATTACTCGATCCGCTCGGACAAGCAAGTCGCGGATCTCGGCAATCTACCCATGTGGGACACAGACTTCTTCGCACGGAAGAGTTCGCTCGAAGGTTCCCGCTATGCCCACATTCTCGACTTCGACATGCTTCGCTTGGGCAAGCGGATGCTCGAGAACAATCCCAACCGCTATGCGTATGGCTTTGGCGTCTATGTCATCTCGGAGATCGACAAGGAGCGTAAGAACGCTCCGACGACGAGGGAGATGAAGGCAAATGCCAAGGAATGCAATCAACTCAACGATCTCTTTAATACCTGCATGAAGATGTCCCGTCACGCCTGTGTCGTGGCGAATCGCGTGTTCGTGCATATCATCGGTGATTTGCAGAGAACGGGCTCTCTGAATGCCGATTATCTCGAACTCGGCGACACGGTGGAGCTCAGAGAAAAGGGGGCCATGGCGCCCGTGCTTCCGTTTTGGGCGCCTTTTTGGATCGCGGAGCTCTTCGTGTGGTTCGTTCTCGGCAAGCATGACGATTTCTATCTTCAATACAGATACGTGCGCGGGGATTCTACATTATTGATGTACCTCGTGCACGGCCTCGCGGCAAAGCTCTCGCATTATCGGGAGCGGGTCTTTAACCTCTACGGCTGCCAAAAGGTGACGGTGCGCGTGGAGCGCGGCACCAAAGACGGAGACTTCCGTGACTGTACATGGTACAGGCAAAGCAAAAAGGTCTATGCACGGCGGTATGCTTCGGACTGCATGAGCGCCATCTTTGAGGCGCACGGTGCGGTGAATAAGGTGGGGCTCGACGATCTCAAAGAGTATGCTACCGTCATGGCAACGGAGTCTGAGCGGGCCGCTCAGCATTCTCATTTCCAACATGATATCGATTCCGCGATCGTGGAGTAGGAAAATTCAAACATAGGAAACAGCAATGAGAACAAAATAACCGCCCGTAAATACGGACGGTTAAGTGAGAAGTCTACGCGCGAAGGTCAAACGTTCTTCTCTGTCGTCGCGGAAGTCCCGACGCTACCCCTTACAGGGGCGATGACCATATTAAGTATAACATAGGAGTTTGAAAATGTCAAGTGTAAATTATTCTTTGAATCGCAAGGGTGTCCGATTGATTTCTTCGAGTGACGCATGGATCATCGGAAAAAACGGTAAGAAGCGTTTGAACCCAAAATATCAATTTGTTGGAAAAGTCGATATCCATATGCCCAACATGATAGTCACGGCATCCGATAAGAAAAAGCCGAGCTATCGCGGAGATGTCAATGAACTTCCTCGCCCCGCAAAGCGGCAGATCGTTGACCACTTTTTTGACGAAAACGGAAAGCGAAACAAAAAGACAGTCGCTTATTTCGGGATCGAAAAATCTCCAAAATAAAAGAACGCAAAGCATGAAAATCGCACAGAGCAACGTTTTGACCCTCTGTTTTTTGCGATGACTGCTGCTGTTGCAATCATCGGGAAAAACAGAGGACCGCCGAAAGGGGAGTACGCGCTTTTATACGGTTTGCAGAGCGCGACGCAGAAAGTTAATAAAAGGCGGAATTTGAGAGCTCGGAAACAGCGTTCTCGGGAAAAGCGGAAAGCAGGGGGCCCCGCGTCGGGACCCGCATTGCGGGTGACGCGGGCCCGCTGTTTCCCCGAAGAGAACGCCTTTTTTTGCGGGGAAAATTGTGTATAGCTTGTTTTTTTGGGGTAGAAATCGGGTAAAGGTGAGGAGAAGCAGAGCACACATTATCTTGTGTTTATTTTTTTGTTTGATACAATATTTTGTAGTTAAAAAATTTACGATGATATTCGAAAATGTGTTGCATTGGCATCGTCGGGCGTATTTATGCCTTCTCGCTTCATTTTTGCTTCGGTTTGTGTGATGCGGAAGAGGTTCGCCGCAAGCTCTTCACTCCCCATATGGTCGAGGATCTCTTGCCCTTCGGAGAGGCCTTTGTTCTCGGCAATATCGCGGGCAGTCATTCCGCCGTATAAACCGCGGTAGCCGGCATCCTGAAAGGCGGCATACTCCGCACGGGTGATGATGCCGGCGCGGTGGGCAGCTTCCGCGAGTAGCATGTTCTTTTGCTTAATGTCGCCGCGGATGAAGAGACGACGCTCATCTTCCGATAGACGATCGAACAGTTCCGCGAATTCCTGCTGGCGCGTCTTGACGGCAAAATATGTCTGGCCCAACGCAATCACATCTTTGCGCGGGTCACCGTTCATGACGATCAGATAGCATGCATAGCGGGTGAGCTTGTAGTCTGGGATCGCTTTCATTTTGGTTTTGTTGACGTCAACAAAACCTAATTCACCGCAATTTTTCCTTGGCCTTACGGGCATTTCAACCATTTTATTTATGCCAACAAAATGATCATCAACATCATGTTGGCTGATTTTACAGGCAATTTTGGCGGTATCGATGACCTTAGAAAAATTTCTCCATTCTTTGTACTGCAGGGCGCCCTGCAATTCACGTGCAAGCCAATACTCCGTGCCGTTCTCATCGAAGTGGCGCAGATCGTCAAAGATTTTCTTCTGTCTTTCTTCAAGTTCGTTCATAAGATCACCTTTATGCTTTCTTTTGTGAGGTAGTGTCCGACGAGTTGCCGCTCAGAGCTCGGAGAAAGATCATGAGATCTTCCTTTCGCGTGGGGGAGAGCGCGTCATAAAGCTCGAGGACTTCCCGCTCATCCCGTGACAGATCCTGCGCCGTTGGGATCGTGGCGCCGAGATCATCCGTGCGGCCGAGGAGATAGTCAACGGAGACAGAAAAATAATCTGCCACTTTTAGTATCGCTGTTTCTGTCGGCTCAGATTGCAGATTGACCCATTTTGAGATTGCACGTTGGGTGAATCCTATACTTTTTGCGAGCTCTGTTTGCGTGAGTTGGCTCTCTTCCATCAGTGTTTTTAATTTTAATCCAAAATTCATGATATTATTTTAGAACTTTTTTACTAAAAAATCTTGACTTAGAACGATTGTTTTGATATAATGCGTAATTAGAACGATAGTTTTATTCACAAGGAGGAAGATTCAATATGGCAAAGAAACATTCGATTTTGTCTCGTGTAGCATTTCACAAAAAACGTTGCGCGGATACTCGTGTATCTGAGGG
>CANPWF010000070.1 GCA_947581885.1 uncultured Clostridia bacterium | reverse complement strand
TCGGGTTCGGGTTCGGGCTCGGGCTCGGGTTCGGGCTCGGGTTCGGGTTCAGGCTCGGGTTCGGGCTCCGCGGCGGCGACTTCCTCGACCGCCTCCTCAAGCACGGGCACAGGCGCAGGAGCGGGCTCTGCGGCGGGCTCTGCGACTTCGATGGCATAGACCGCCGTCATGCCCTGATAGCGGACGATGACGCTCTTCTTTCCCTTAACGGTGAGATCGGGAACGATGACGATGCAACCCTCAACGGGTCCGCCCTCTTCGAGTTGCTTGAGCGTCTCCCCGTCCATTGCGACATAGTTCCACACGACCTCGTTTTGGGGCGCATCGCTGTACTTCGCGTTGATGATGAGACCATCGCAGTTGAACACTTCACCGGGCGCGAACCTGCGGTCTACCAGCGAAACATCGAGTTCGATGCCCGTGAGTTTGCGCTCTGCAGGCGCGATCTCCACCGTTCCGGAAGCGTTGTTCTTCCCGACGCGGTGAAGAAGCACGGCGAATACGATGACGAAAAAGATCACCAGTACGACCTGCGCGACGAGCAGCCAGAAGAGCGCCGTTTCCAGCGTCCAATCCAGCGTTTTGCCGAAAATTGTGATTGCGTTGAGTGCGTTAATCATTTTGTTCCCTCACTCTATGATTGATTTTTCTTATTTTTCCGCCTTCTGACGAACAGAAGTGCGCAAATGCCGACTACGAACTGCGATGCAAAGATGCTGACAAACAGGGTAACATCGAGCGCGCCGTTCGGATAGATGAACGAGGAGAGCACCTCGACCGCGAACACCGCTTCGACGCCGCCGTAATTGAGGGTATCCCCGACGGTGGCCTTCGCATAGTAGACGCCGACGCCCAACTCCGCGAGGTCGCCCTCGATCTCCTGCGTGCACGCCGCGTCGTAATAGTAGCGGATGACCGTTTCGCCGAACTTCGCCGCGGGCGCTTCGCCCTCGCCGAGCCCGTTGCCCTGCACGACGGTGCCGTCGCCCGAATACTCCTTGAGCCAAAGGTTCGCCGCCTTGTACACGGTGTATGTGCCGCCCACGGCGTCCCGCGCCGCCCATGAACCATCGAACGTGACGAGATAGTTGAGATTATCGTAGGCGCCGACGATGGCGTAATTGCCGACGTTGTGCCATGCGAGGTCGTCGCCCCATTCGACGCGGAGCGAAAGCCCGAGGTCGTCGCCCTCCACGAGCCCCTCTACCTCGCCCACGGTGAGCGCTTCCACCGCGGAGCCGTACTCCGACGACTTATCGTCGATGTGCACGGTAATTTGCTTTTGCTCGATCGTGTACTCGCCCGTGTTCACCGTGACGTGATAGTTCTCGTTATCGATGTCCTGTATGTCGATGGTGTACACGCCCGCATTGCGGCTGAACGCGAGGACGCGGAGGATGATCGCGATCTCGCCGTTCAGAATGGCTTCGCCCGCCTTGCCGTTTGCACGGGAGACCGTGTAGGTGAGGTCGCTTCCTTCGACGATGGGATCGCCGTACGTCCGCGTAATGCTGCCGATATCCACGACGATCTCGCGCGGCAGGACGACGTATTCGCCCTCGTTGCTGTTGACGATCTCATAGTTCTCGTTGGCGCCGAGTTCTTCGTTGATCGTGTAGGTGACGGGATAGTGGCCCGCGGGCGAACCCGCGTGCACGGCGCACGACGCGGTGATCGTGAGGAAGGATTCATCCCAAGGCATGATGCCGGGGCCGCCGAGCCCCGCCGTGGTGCGGGAGAGCACGAGATCCATCTCTTGCAACGGATCGCCGTACTCGCTCTCGCCGTAGACGCTTGCCGTGAGTTTTCTCGGCGTGACGGTGTATTTGCCGTTGATGAACGTGACCTCGTAATCCTCATTCCCGCAAACGGCGGTGATATAATAGTCGCCGTTCACGCCGCTCTGCTCCGTCGCGTTGGTCGTGAATGTGAGTTTGAGATCGTCCGTGCCGATGATGGCAATGCCGCCCGCCGGGCGCGAAGCCGTCCACGTTACGCCGTAGCGGTCTGCAAGCGTATGGACGTCGCCGTACTCGCCCGTCTGGTCGCGGAGGACGACGGTGATCTTGCGGGGCTTGATGGTATACGTTCCGCCGATCTCATTGCCGTCCTCATCCATATAGGTGCCCCTGATCTCCACGCTGTAATTGCTGTCGCTGTACACGCAGGTGATGGCATAATCCCCCACGTGGCTCGCCGCTGTGACGTCAAGCGCGAGGTGGAAGTCGCAGATGGGGTCGCTGAAGAAGGCGATGGCGTCTCCGCTGCCGTTCTTGCGTTCAAAGTAGAAGCCCCTGTCTCGGATGTTGATCTGGTTGCGGAAGCGGGCGGCGTGATCTTCGCCGTACTCCCAATCCGCGTAACTCTCCACATGCACGACGATCTCGCGCGGCAAGACCTGATAGTTGCCGTACTCTTCGGCTATGATCTCATAGCGATCGTCGGTTTCGTAGGTCGCGGAGAGCGGATAGCTGCCGACGCGCGTGGAGGTAAGGATGCTGCGGCAGAGCAAGCGGAGATTGTTGATGAGATCGTCCTCATAGGCAATGCCGGGTCCCTCTTCGCGGGGTTCGCCCTCTGCCGTCACCCAAATTGCCCTCCAATGAACGCCCTGCACGCTCTGCACGGTGTGCTCGTCGCCGTATTCGCCGCTCTGGTCGCCTGCGACGATCTTGATCTTGCGTTTGAGCACGGTGTAGGTCGCGTCGATGGACACGGCGCCGCTCACGCGGTAGTTGGGATTTGCGATGGAATCGTATTCGATGGGATAGGTGCCCGGCTTGTTGGTGCGGCCGTCGTAATATGCGGCCGTCTTATAGCGGATGCCGAGCCCTTCCAAAGTATCCGATCCCACGAGGGACGAACCCGTCTGCAACTCGATGGGCACGTAGGCGATCTCGCCGTACTCGCTCGAGACGCTGTGGATGATGATACTGATCGTGCGCGGCGTGACGCGGTAGACGCCCGCGTGTTGCACGAGATCGGGATAGGTATTATCATCCCAACTGCCCACGAAGTTGACTTCGTAGTTGGAGCCGATGGGATCGTTCTTATCCGTGACCTCGCCGCAGACCGCATAGATGCCGACGGCATCGTACTTGGCGGCGGGCGAAAGTTCCATCTTCTTCCCCGGATCGTAGAAGAAGAAGCGGATGAACAGTTCTTCGGGATGCGCATCGAAGTACGCCTGATCCTCCGCGGTGAAGCCCGTGAAGGCGTGCGAGATGCTTTCGGGACGATCGTACCCGTACTCGGTGGGAGCCGCGTCGAAGAGCGAGACGCGCAGAGAGCGTTTCCCGACGATGTAGAGCGAAGTCGCCAGAGAAGGCGTGCTGTCGCTCTCAAAGGTCACGGTGTAATTCCCGTTATCCCAACCCGCCTTGACGGTGTAACTCTTCGCCATCAGATAGCCCGTCGCGGTGAGGTCGGCAGAGGTGTAGCCGATCTTCATCGTGAGGTGAATATCGTCGCCCTGTATGATGGCAACGCCGCGGGGATTGCGGTCGTACGTTGCGTACCACAGCGTGATATCGGAGGCGAGGTCGTCCTCTGCGGGAAGCGCCGTACCGTAGGTCACCGTCTTGTCGAACAGGGTCACGGTGATGGGACGCGGGTCGATGGTGAACGTGCCGCACTTGCCGCTATCGAGATCGCCTTCCGCTTTCCAACTCCCCTTCCACGTCACGTTGTAGTTGTCGTTGGAGTACGTGCCCGTCACCTTGTAAGTTCCGACGTTCTTGCCGCTCTCGCGGGTGAGAACGACGCCGAGCACGCTCCTCTGTTCGCCCTGTGCCATGAAGGAATCGGCGCTGATATCCCAATCCGAAGCGGTGAACTCCGGCTCGGCGTCGCCGTAGGTATGGTGCGCCTTGTCCTTGATCTCCACGGTGACGTCGCGCTTCTGCACAAACACATAGGCGTGGAGGTCGTCCTGTACGGCGTAGTTGCTGCCGTCCGCCCCGCCGAGTGCGCGGGAGGTGACGCGGCACACATAGTAGCCGTAGCCGAGCGGCGTTGCGGAAGCGCCGTCCAAGGCGTTCTCCGTATCATAGCGGTAACTTGCCGCGGCGTAATCGGTGGTGACGTCGCCCTCGAGCACGCCTTCCACACTCGGGTCGAGGGTGTGCTGGCGTCCGTCGTAGGTGACGGTGAAGAGGTCTGCGCCGTCGGTGTAACTATCCTGTTTCGCATTGCCCGTGAGTTCCTTCCACGTCGCCGTGACGGTTTTGGGGTCGCAGGTGATGACTTCGTAGTCGTGCACGAAGGTGATCTCGAGGTTGTCGCCGCCCGAGATGGTGACGAGGTAGCGCCCTGCGTTGAGGTAGCCGCCCGTACTGCAATTGCTCGCCATCTTGTGGACGGAGACGGTGATCTCTTCCTGCAGGAAGAGGTCTCTGATCTTTTCGGAGAGTTGCTCCGCCCCGACATATTCGCCCTCGAGGCGCATTGCCGAGACGACGGACTTTTCGCCGAGGAGCCACTCTTTCAACGCACTTTCCAGCGCGGAGAAGGGCTGGCCGTACGTGCCGCTTTCATCGTAGCGGTAATCGCCGTAGGTGAACTTGTAGGAGGCATCCTCCTTCAGCGTGAGGACGATGAGATCGGGCGTGATGTGGTATACGAGGTCGAAGGTCGCTTGCTCGTGATACTGCGCCTGTACGGTGACTTCGAGGATCCAATAGCCCGCTTCGTTCACCTTGGGCGCGCCCGTTGCGGGATCCTTTTGATCATAATCCGTTGTGGGCAGCACGCCTTCCTTGGTGTTGCTGTCTTTGTTGAAGTAGAGCTTGCCGTAGGTGATTTGGCTGGCCGCGGTGACGTCGCCCTGGAAGGTGAAATACCGCTTGCGCGTGAGGACCTCGGGATCGACATCGGTCATGCTCCCGTTCACGGACATGGTGTAGGGCTCTGCGCCGTGTTCGAGGATATATTCGAGGGCTTCGTACCAATCGCCGTACTGCTCGATGGTGGCATTTTTCACGGTGTACTTGCCCGCCAAACCGTCAGTCGGGGTGTGCCCTTCGGTATCCGCCCACGTGCCGTCGAGCGAGCCGCTCCAATCGCCGTGGAAGGTGATCTCATAGTTCCAATCGCGCATGCGGGACTTTTCGCCGAGACCGAGCCCCCAATAGGCGATGACGGGATAGTCGCGCACGGTGAGATACTCCTCGCCCACGCTGTCGAACTTGCCGCCGAGATAGAAGGAGAGGTACTCCACGTGCCCCGCGTCGATCTGCTCGGAGTTGAAATCGTATCTCCACACAATGCCCATGGTGGGATCGAGTTGTACGCCCTTTTTGAGCGGTTCGCCGTGGAGGGTGTGCTCGTTTCCGCCGTAGGTGCCCGAAATATCGTTGAGCGCGATCGTCACTTTGCGCGGCGCGACGGTGTAGATGCCGCTCGCGCCGAACTCCTTTTTGAGGAGACCGTCGGGGTCGTCGGCGTAGTCGTACCCGTCGCTGCCCGTGAACATGACGTATTGATAATACGGGTTTGTCGTGTCCTTGAAGGCGTCGGTGTCCTCAAAGAACGTCTTGGTACTCGCGCCGACGAAGATGACCTTATAGTTGGCGTTGCTGTAATCGCCCTCGATGGCGTACTGCCCGCCGTAGATGCCGTTGCCCTCGTCGGGATCGTAGCCGTCGATGGCGCCGCGCTTGGTGAGGCGCACATTCAGATCTTTGAGCGTCTCGCCCGCGGCGAGCACGTGGCCCGGATCCAAAGTCGAGTCGCCGCTCCATGTCGCCTTGGATCTGTTGCGGTAGGCGTACCACATGGTCTGCTCCACGTTGATGGACTTGCCGTACACGCTCACCTGCGGAAGGATGACGACGTAGACGACGCGGGGCGTGATGGTATACTTTCCTTCGCCGCCCGTGAAAGTCACGTCGTAGTCGCGGCTCGCGGCGGTGCCCGTGATGGTGTACGTCTGCGCGCCGTCCTTTTCGCCCGCGATACAATCGAGGACCACGCCGAGATCGGATACGGTATCGCCG
Organism: uncultured Clostridia bacterium; assembly: GCA_947581885.1. Taxonomy (GTDB): domain Bacteria; phylum Bacillota; class Clostridia; order Christensenellales; family Borkfalkiaceae; genus Gallimonas. The sequence continues at coordinate 2,343 of CANPWF010000070.1, read as the reverse complement.
TTGACGCTCCAATCTTCTTGCAGTTTGAAGTAGACGCCGTCGGTCCCCGCTCCATTGAGCGCGCTGAGAACCTCTTTGTTGTTGACCTGCTCGCCGTATTCGCGGGTGTACGCCAAAATCTCCGCCTTGATCTTGCGCGGCGTGACGGTGTAGATGCCCGCGATGCCGTTGTACGTTTCATTCGCGCCGCCTTCCGTATCCACGAAGGCGCCCGTGAAGGTGAAGTTGTAGTTGCCGTTGTCGTTGTCGCCCTCTGTGAGTTCGCCGACGAGCGGATAGGTGCCGACGTGCGACTTCTCGTCCGCAAGCGCCTTCATCGTGAACTCGATCTTATCGCCGGCGACGATCGCGTGGCCCGTGCCCGTCGTGAGGGCGTAGAGGTACATGGAACTGTACACTTGCGTCCAAGGGCCTTGGGGCGTTGCGCCGTATTCGCTGGTGGCGAGCGAGCCGTCCAGGCCGAGGGAAACGTTGATGCCGCGGGGGGTGACCGTGAAGGTGCCCGCCTTGTTGTGGTTCTCGTCCTCTCCCGTCCAGCCGCCGACGAAACTCACTTCATAGTTGGTGTGGCTGTTGTCCACGCCGTAGGCGCCGACAATGGCATAAGTGCCCGCTTTGAGCGCACCCGCCGTGGAGAGATCCGCCGCGCTGTATTTCAGGGTGAAGCGGATTTTAAGGTCCTTTTCATCGCCGTCGAGGATGGCGTTCGCCGTATCGCCGTTGTAGGCGGCGGTATAGAACTTGTTGTCGGGCGTGGGGATGTGCGTGGCGCCGTCCTCGCCGCCGTAGATGGCGGTCTGATCGGTGATGGTGACAACGATGACGCGCTTGGCGATGGTATACGTGCCGCTCGTCCCGTCCGTGAAGGAGCCCTCGTAGATGATCGTATAGTTGCTCGCCTTCGTATCGCCCTGCGCTTCGGCAGATCCCTTGATGGGATAACTGCCGACGATCGCCTTTTCTTTGGAGGCGTCCGAAGTGAACGTGAAGAGGAATTTGTCGTCCTTTACGATGGGGGCGCCCGTCGTGCCGTTGCCGTTTGTAACGGTGTAGTTCGCCGCGACTTTGTTTTCCTCGCCGTACACGCCGTGCTGATCTTCGATGTGAACGCGGATCTCGCGCGCGTTGACGCGGAAAGTCCCCTCCGCATCCATGACAATATTGTAGTTCTTGTCGATGCCGCGGACGCACAGGGTGTAGTTCCCCGCGTCGAGCCTGGAAGCGTTATCCCACTCGGTATCGGGCTTTGCCGTGAGAATGTAGAGTTCGACGACGCTTGCAATTCTGTCCCCCGAGGCGAGGGCGTAGCGATTGTCGGTCGCATACTTTACCGTGGAATCGATGGCGGGCTCGCGGATCGTGATCGTCTCGCCGTAGATGGCGTGGGACTGGTCAGAGACGGTGAGATGGACCTCGCGCCGCGTCACTTCATAGGTGCCGCACTTGCCTTGATTGGCGTCCGCCTTCTCCCACGAACCCTCGAAAGTCACGTTGTAATCGGTATTTCCGCACACGCCCGAGATGGGATAGAGACCGGCGTCTCTCTTCTCATCGCCCACTCTCCGCAGCACGATTTGAAGATCGTCCTTCGTGCCGTCCTTTTCAACGATTTTGTTTCCTTCATCTGTCCATTTGAGGTCGGCGAAGGGGTCGCCGTAGACGCTGGTCGCATCTTCAATGGTGATGGTGATATCGAGTTTCTTGACGACATACTTCACGTCGTCGATGTTCTCGATGGAAACGTTGTAATTGCTCCGCGCCGTGCCCGTGACGGAGGCGTCGAGGAAATACCCGCCTTCCTTCCAGCGGAGGAACCCGGTGGCGCTCCTCTGCGGGTTCTGTACGCTGATGACGATCTCTACTTCGCCCTCGTGCAAAATGGCGTCGCCCGGCTTATCCCCCGCGCGCTTGGGAGTATACTTCGGCGGTACCCACTCCGTGCCGTAGGTGACGGGATCGATGGACTCGACCGTGATGACGATCTCGCGCTGGACGATGGAATAACTGCCGCGCACAAACGTAATGTCGTAGTTTGCGTTGTCGTTTTCGCCCTCGTCGAGCGTCGCATCGACCAACCCGTTTTGCACGGGATCGCCCGCGTTGAGGGTGGTCGTCATCGTAAATTTGACGAGATCGCCCTCGAAGATCGCTGTGCCCTCGCCGTTTGTGAGCGAGGCCTCGTAGCCCCAATCCTTTTGATCGGTGATGGGATCGCCGTACTCGCTCGAAGGGTTGTTCGTTGCAAGCCGCACGGTGATGGCGCGCGCCCTGACGGTGAACTCACCCCAGACGGGGCTGATGGTGTAGTTCTTCGCGATGTGCTCTTCGGTGCTGTATGTAGCC
>CANPWF010000069.1 GCA_947581885.1 uncultured Clostridia bacterium | reverse complement strand
GGTCGGGACGGGCAGAGCGGCACGTGAAATACATCGCCGACCGCGGCATTTCGCCCTCCCCCGCGAAAAAATTGCGAGGGAACGGTGAAAATATGCAAAAGGATAGGGCTCTTGCTTGACTTTTTCCCCGCAAACGGGTAAAATAGGGAATAGATGCTCCCGATATAAAGGGATAAAGAGGTCTCTTCCCCCCGTTTGTGGCTGATAAGTCGGTTAGGAAGCTCGCATTTTAGAGCAAGGCGGGAAGAGGACGGGAGCAAAATTTTCGCATAACCGTATAAAACGGGCAAAATAGCGAAGAGCCGCTTACCATTGAGCGGCACGGAGGGAGTATGAAAAGATTCCGTATTGTCTCGGCGATCGCGGCGTTTGCGATGATCGGATGCGTCGCGTTTTCCGCATGCACTGCGCGGCACGAACATAATTACGAATGGACGACGCTCACCGAGCCCACCTGCGAAAGCGCGGGCACCAAACAGGGCGTTTGCACGATCTGCGGCAAAAAGACGAAAGCGGAAGGGGATCCCGCCCTCGGGCACGATTGGGTCACCGACCGCGAAATCAGGCCCGCAACCTGCGCGAGAGAAGGCGAGGCGATCCAGCACTGCTCGCGTTGCGGCACTTCCGCGACGAACAAACTCCCCGTCAACGACGAACACAATTTCCGCAGAACAGGAAAGGTGGTCCGCGCCGCGACCTGTACGGAGGAAGCCTTGGTGGAAGTCAAGTGCACGCGCTGTTCGGTGACGACGACGGTGACCGAATCCCCGCTCGGGCACGCTTGGGCGATCGATAGCATCGAACGGGATGCGACCTGCACCGAGGACGGCCTTATGCATGAAACTTGCGAGCGGGAAGGCTGCGGGGAAACGCGCGATGTTACCGTGCCTGCCCACGGGCATGAGCGCGGCGAAGTCGTCTATGTAAGCGAACCCAGCTTCGATTCTGCGGGCTCCAAATATTACAAGTGCTCCATTTGCGGCGAAAAGATCGAGGGCTCGGACGTTACCATTCCCCAACTCGAAGCGAATACGCCGATCACCTATGAGTTCCGCCTTGTCCGAAACAACGAGAAAAAGTCGCTTTGCAACTTCCTCGACCTTACGGGGACGGTGAAGAAAAGCAACGGAGACCCCGCGGGGACGGTGACGTTCAAGGGCGGCAGTGCCACGATCGATCTTCTTCCCGAAACTTATACGATCGCATTTTCCAACCTGCCCGCGGGCGTAACCGTCCCTATGGCCTCTGTTAGTGCGCAACGCCCTTCCCTTGACATCACGGTGAGGGGGGAATTGCAACCCGCAGCGAGCGGTCCGCTCGGCACCTACAAGACGGGTTCGGTGATGCACGATTTCACGGTGACGGATATCAACGAAACGAAATTGACTCTCTCCGAACTGCTTCAAACAAAAGACATCGTCGTATTGACGTACTTCTATGCCGATTGCCAGCCCTGCCAGAACGAGTTCACGGGCATGCAGAATGCCTATGCGGCGTTCTCGGAGAACATTGCGATCGTCGCCATCGATACGCAGTCGGATTCGGTGCAAAGGATCCGAGACGACGTTATCGGCGCACACGGCCTCACGTTCAACGTCTGCGCAAAGTGCGACGTAGGGGACGACATCTTCCTTGCCCTCGGAACACAATCCACCCCGACGACCATCGTCATCGACAAAGAGGGCTTCATCGTCGAATTCCATGCGGGGAGCTATTTGGGGGATGCCGCATGGCAGTTCCGTCAACTGTTCTCCCGCTATGCAGAGCCCAACCAGACGGGCACCTCGGAGATGCCCGCAACGGCGCCCGAAAAATCCCGCTACTTTGCCTGACTGTAAGGAGGAATTATGCCGAAAACGATCAAACGAATTCTTCTTCCCATCCTGTCCGTTCTCTTTGCGGGCTGCTTCGCGCTCGGGCTTGCCGCCTGCAAGCAGAAAGACTTCGCCTACACCGTAGAAGTGTACCTCGAAACGCTTGAAAGCTCTTCGGAAGAGCCGCAGTATGAGCGCGGGGAAGATATCCAAGGCACGGCGCAGAAGGGGGAGACGATCACCATCGAAGCCCCCGCTGTCAACGGCTTCACGCCCATCGAGCACGAAAACAACGTTGCGACGGCGACGGTGGGGAAGGGGAACTTCCGCTTCTACTATCATCGCAACAGCTATACCGTCTCCTACGATAAGAACGAGCCCGCGGGGCTGCACACGGACGGCGCGGTGGAGAACTCCGAGCACAAGTTCGGGGAGACGGTCACCCTGCCCTCCGAGAACACCTTCACGACGGACGGTGCCCTCTTTGCGGGGTACAGCCTCTCTTTGGACGGGGAAGTCCTCAGCGCGGGGACGACCTTCACCGTGGAGGGCGAGACGACGGTGTACGCCATTTGGAACCGTGCCCTTCGCAACCGCTTGGGAGGAGAGGACACGCTGTATGTGTACCGCGAGATCCCGGGCTTTGGCGAACTCATCCGCGGGGGACAGTCCTTCACGGGCACCGTTTCGGAAAATGTATTCACCTACGAGACGGACGACGGCAGCCACTCTTGCGTCATCGGCACAACGTCCTTTGCCTACGCGCTCGAAGCGCAGGAGGATGTGGTATATACGTTGAGCTATAACATCGTCGATGAGGCCAATCTCTTCTGCATAGACCAGATCATTCCTACGCTCGATCGTTCCGTCACCCTCACGACGGATCGATATCTCAATGCGACGCTCAACGAAAACGGGACGGAGAGCGAGGGCGAACTTGTCCGCGTCGGCTCTGCCGTCCTCGAAAAGAACGAAGAGAACACCTTCCCCGAATATGCCTTTGTAGTGGACGGGGTGGAGCAGTTCCGCCTCTATTTCTCCGAGGGGACAAGCGGCAAAGTGTTTTTCCGCCGAGGCGGGGAACGCGGCTTCGGCGTGGGGCTGAAAATTTGCTTCGAGCTCCCGTTTGAGACGATGCTCGACTTCTCTTTGGACGGATACGGCAACGTGCGGTTGTATTCGAGCGGCAACGGATTCGTCTTTGTCGGCGAATATGCCGTGAGCCACGTCTATGAAGTGCGCGATGAGGAGACGGGGGAGTTGCACGAAGAATATGTGGTTTCGGCGACGATTTTCACCCCCGAGTCTGACCAATTCGATCATATGGCTGTCTCCTTCCGCCTGATGCCCGCCGCCTATTCGGACACCCTCGCGCAGAGTACGCTCTCCGACGGCACGCCCATCTTCGAACTGTACGAGTCGGATAAGTCATACGGTATCCATACGGGCAGAGACGAGCGGTGGGGAACGGGGAATACGGAACTCGAATTATTGCTCGACGGGTTCGGTGCCTTCTCCGACAGTGCGATCCTCCGCGAACGGATCTCCAAAAGGGTATGGTACCGCGGGACGTATACTTTGACCGAATCGATCATCTCGCTCGGCAACAATTATGTCGTAACGCTCGATGGCGACGGCGGGAATAACATCTCCTATCGGATCAGCGGCGATAACGGAACTTTTGCGGCGTATTCAGGGGAGTCGCTTGCAAGTTATGAATTGCTCTCTTTCCAAGACCTGTATTCCCCGCCCGGCGACTCCATCATCGCCATCGGCTCTTCTTTCAGCGACGCTTATCTCTATGAGAAGGTAAACGGGCTATATCAGGAACGCGCATCGGGGAGTATCGCCTATCAAGAGTACGGGGAATATTTCGAGCTCTATACCTTCACTGCGAAGGATGATCCTTCGGTGGAGCCGATCACCTTCGTGATGTCCCTCATCTACGATACGGATCGGCACTCCAACGTGTTCGCCCGTACCGATTACAAGCGCATCTACACCCTCATCAGCGAGGGCGACGAGCCGAATTATGAGGCGTGGAAGGAGAAAGACGGCAACGGCGTTATCTGGTACGAAGAGGGGACCGAACTCGTCATCTATTTCCCCGATGGGGTAGACGGCTCCGTTGCCTTCGACTGTTCGGGAGGGCTCGAATCGACATCGGACGCTTTCGGGTCGTATTACACCCTCGCATGGGTGGATTACAACAGCGGAGATAACTACGGCAGGCAGGATCGTATGCTCGAAGTCGATGGGGAGCGCGGGGAATTTTCCTTCATTCAACGCGTTTCCCTGTTCGCCGAAGAGGGCGGACATGTGAAGAGCGGCGATGACCCCGCCCTCGTCCTCGACGGCAACGGAAGGGCGATCTACACGCCCGACAATGTAGCGTTAGACGGCACCTATACCGCGGAGACGGACCCCGTCTACGGCACCAAATATCACTTCCGAACGAGCGACAGTGCCTCTTCGCAGGCGGATTTCTGGTTCGTGCTCGACGAGATGTTCTATTCGAGCGCGACCGTTGAGGAGATGCGCACGGTGTTCCGCGTGTTGAACTCCTCGCTCAACAGGGAGTTTACGGGCACGGGCTTCACCCTCACCCTCGACGGCTACTATCACGGCACCTATTCTTCGGGCGCGACCTATCAAGGCGAATACTACTATGTGGGTGCGAACGGCAATCCCGTCGTCTGCTTCACGGCGGAGAGCGGCGAGCGGTTCAACTTCCGCATCAGCGGCACCTCTGCCGACCCGCTCGATAACGCCTACGGCACCTATTCCTACAACGGTTCGGACGTAGCGTTCGACGGCAGCGGCAATGCCACGGGCGCACTTTCCGGGCAGTATACCGTGCAATCGGAGAGCGGCGGAAGGATCGTCGTCCGCATCAATAGCGAGACGTACGTTTTGGGCGGCGGCACCGTTCGCGTTTACCGCGTCCTGTTCGACGGCACCTTCGTATGCCCCGATGGCGGCGTGCTCGTCTCGGACGGGGCAAGTTCCTTCGTATGGCACAACTCTGTCGGCGAACGCCTTGAAGGCACCCTCATCCGCTTCGATGGCGACGACGAAGCCACCGTCCGCTTCGGCGAAAAAACCTATGACATCGCCGCTACGGGCGATACCTGCGAGTTCTACGAATAAATCATGAAGATCGGCAAGGACAAAGTAAGGTTTTATTATGGGATCTTCCTCACGGTATTTACGATCGCCGTGGGGGTCCTTCTCGTTGCGGAGACGGCGTCCGTCTATTACGGTGCCGATGTTTCGCCCTACCTTTCTCCTTCCCTGCATACAAAATCGACGGTTGTCCTCGTCGTCTTTCTCGTTTGGCTCGCCGCCGTCATCGGCGGGTTCGTTCTCACCTTCTTCTTCCCCGAGAGCGGGAAGGGGAAGCCGTACGTCGACCATACCTACACCCTTCGCCGCCTCAAAGCGCGAACGCCCGATTGCGGGGAAGAGGACTTCCTCGCCGCCGAGGCACGGGCGAACAAGTGGGACAAGACGAGGCTTTATCTTGCAATCGTCGCGGGGGCGATCCTGCTCCTCTGCGCGGCGATGTGCGTCGTGCGGCTCGCCGTCGGGATCGACCGAAGCGGCAAAGCGGTGCAGGAAGTTCTCGTTTTGCTCAAAGGCATGCTCCCGTGGCTCGCTTGCGCCCTTGTTTCCGCTCTCGTCTTGACGGCGGTAGACTGTTTCGCGCTCTCCGCCGCACTGCGTTCGCGGAAGGAACTGCTTGTCCTCGGGCGGGGCTTCCCCGTGCGGGAGAGGAAAAAGGGTTGGTACGAAAACGAAAAGGTTCGCTTTTGGACGGTGACGGGCGCCCGTATCGCCGTCGCCGTGCTCGCCGTATCGTTCATCGTGTTCGGCATCGTCAACGGCGAAACGCCCGGGGTACTCGCGAAGGCGATCAACGTCTGCCTCGAATGTATCGGCATCGGATAAGGAGGGGATATGGATAAAGACGATCGCCTCCTTGAAACCGAGGAGCCAAGCGAACAAAACGAAAATATTCAAGAAGAACTTCCGAAGGACGGAGAGAATTCTTCTCCCGGGGAGAAGGAAACGCCCAAGAAGAAGGGAAAATTCCGCGCATGGTGGCAAGCGCACAAACCGACGCGCCGCCGCATCGTGCAGGTGTATGTCGCCCTTCTCACCAACGCCAACATCAAGGGATTTTTCTCGGGGAAGATCTACAAGGGCGCGACGAAATATGTGTGCACGCCCGGGCTCAACTGCTATTCCTGCCCCGGGGCGGTGGGTGCGTGCCCGCTCGGGTCGTTGCAGAACGCCTTCGCCTCTTCCAACATCAAAACGCCGCTCTTCATGCTCGGCATCATTCTTCTGTACGGGCTGCTCTTCGCCCGCACGGTATGCGGTTGGCTTTGCCCTGTCGGGCTCGGGCAGGAACTTCTCTATAAGATCCCCACGCCGAAAGTAAAGAAGAGCCGCTTCACGCGCGTGCTCTCCTATTTGAAGTACGTCATCTTGATCGTGTTCGTCGTCGCGATCCCGCTCCTGCTTGCGGGAACGCCCACGCCCGCCTTCTGCAAGTTTATTTGCCCCGCGGGCACGATCGGCGGCGCGATCCCGCTCCTTCTCAATCCCACCAATGCGAACATGCTCGACGGGCTCGGCGGGCTGTTCACATGGAAGTTTATCGTGCTCGTCGTGCTCGCCGTCGGGAGTATCTTCATCTTCCGTTTCTTCTGCCGTTTCTTCTGCCCGCTCGGCGCGTTGTACGGCTTCTTCAACAAGATCGCACTTCTTGGGGTGAAGCTCGACGAGACAAAGTGCACCGATTGCGGCCTCTGCGTTTCGCACTGCAAAATGGACATCAGGAAGGTGGGCGATCACGAGTGCATCAACTGCGGCGAGTGCATCGACGTTTGCCCCGCGAAGGCGATCTCGTGGAAGGGGAGCAAACTCTTTTTGCACAAAAATGCCGTGGAAGTTTCCGCCCCCGTCACCGAACAGGCAATCGATTTGAAAGAAGGTGTTGTGCTTGCGGCGGCGGCGACGGCAAACGCGGAAGCAAAAAATTCCGACCCCATCCCCGCGATTTCGGTGCAAAATCCCGAGACGGGTACGAAAAAGAAGGGGAAGGGCAAGGCGTTCTGGATCCGCCTTGCGGCATGGTGTACGGCGGGGGCGGTGCTCGTCGGTGCCCTCGTATACTATAATTTTATCCATAAAGAGTCGAAGCCCGCGCTTCCGCCCCTGCAAGTGGGCGACGTGTGTTACGACTTTACCCTCGAAGGCTATAACGGCGAGAGCTTCACCCTCTCTCAGCACCGCGGGAAGATCGTCGTCATCAACTTCTGGGGAACATGGTGCGGGCCGTGCGTCGCGGAACTCCCCGCGTTCGAGGAGATCCGTTCGGAGTTCTCCGACAAGGTCGAGCTCGTCGCCGTGCACAGTTTCAACCTCGCCGAGACCGCCGTTCCCTTCCTCGAAAAGAACGGTTGGACGGCGTGGGGCGCGATCTTCTTGCAGGACACGAGCGACACTTCCAATAACGATGTGAACGTCCTTCTCGGCGGCGGCGGGGAAGCGTACCCTTACACCGTGATCGTCGACGAAGAGGGGGTGGTCGCCTTCACAAGGCTCAATGAACTCGGCGGCGAAATTCTCCGCGCGGAGATCGAAAAGCTGCTCAAATAGTTCGCTTCCGCCGTCACGAAAATTCCCTCTCCCGCATACAATAACGGGGGGTGGAAGATGCTCGAACTCTTTTATGCCGTCCTCGGACGGCTCTTTTTCTTTACGGGTGCCCTGTACGACGGGTCGTCCTATCCCCGACCGCTCTCGGCGGAAGAGGAGGAGAAATATCTTGCTCTTGCGGCGAAGGGGGACAATGCCGCGAAGGAGACGCTGATAAAGCACAACATGCGCCTCGTCGCGCACATCGTCAAAAAATATGCGGGGGCGGCGGAGACGGACGACATGATCTCGGTGGGTTCGATCGGGCTCATCAAGGCGATCAATACCTTCGAAGCGGGGCACGGCACGCGGCTCGCGACATACACCGCTCGGTGCATCGAGAACGAAATTCTGATGCTCATCCGCGCGGGGAAGAAGCACAAGGGCAACGTCTCCCTCTCCGACCCCGTCGGTTGCGATAAGGACGGCAACGAGCTCACCCTCATGGACCTTCTCTTCGAAAAGGAGGAGAAGATCTTCGGGAGCGTGGAACGCAGCATGATGCAGGAGAAGTTCCTTTCCACCGTGAAGGAACTGCTCTCCGAACGGGAGACCGCCGTCGTTTGCATGCGGTACGCCCTGACGGGCGGCGCACCCCTCGCCCAACGCGAAGTGGCGCAGAGGATGCACATCTCCCGCTCTTACGTCTCCCGCATCGAGAAACGCGCCCTCGAAAAACTCCGCGACGGCTTAAAACGCGAGGACTTCTTCGGGGAATGACGATTGCCCCGTCTCTCGGCTCCCCGCCGATAAGAGCCGCACCGCCTTTTGTCCCCGCCCCTCGGCTCCCCCTCGAGGGACGCAGAACGCACCATGAGCATCAGTCCGGTGGACTGTGCGAGGCGTTCTGCGATGAG
>CANPWF010000068.1 GCA_947581885.1 uncultured Clostridia bacterium | reverse complement strand
ATCGCAGAACGCCTCGCACAGTCCACCGGACTGATGCTCATGGTGCGTTCTGCGTCCCTCGAGGGGGAGCCGAGAGAAAGAGCGAAAGAGTACGCGTCTCGCACCTCATCCTGCCCGACCGAAGGGCGCACGAGCCGCAAGGCGAAGTAACGAAGTGAAGGATCTCGCCCAATTCCATACGTACATGTATGTTGGGAGAAGTGAGAGATTTCTCGACTGCGCTCGAAATGAGGTGGGGGTGTAGACGCACATGTCCGTTGGGAGAAGTGAGAGATTTCTCGACTGCGCTCGAAATGAGGTGGGGCGGGGAGCCGAGAGGGGGGTACCCCCCCAAATTCCGACCCCCATTGCTTCATTCTTCGCCCTCTTCCGCGCGGAAGGAGTCGAGCGTCCTTCCGATGGAAGCGGTGCGTTTTTCCGCGCTCTCCACGCTGTCCTGCGCCTCTTTGAGCTTCTTCCTCGTCTTGTCGAGCAGGGCGGAGAATTCGGCGAAGTCGCGGCGGAACACGTCGAGCATTTCGATGAGTTCCCCCGAACGCTTCTCGATGGCGGCGGAGCGGAAGCCCGTCTGCAAGATGGAGAGCAGTGCCCCGAAGTTGGTGGGGCCGCAGGCGATCACGCGGCGGGAGCGCAGAAAATCGGTGAGCCCCGCATACCGTGCGATCTCGGCGTACACCCCTTCGGAGGGGAGATACATCACCGCAAAGTCCGAAGTCTGCGGGGGACGGATATACTTCTTTGCAATCGAATCTGCCTGCAATTTCACCGCCCGTTCGAGGTTCTTCCTCGCCCGCTCTTCGCCCTCTTTATCCCCCCGTTCGGCGCACTCTTGCAGCCGTTCGAACTCCTCGACGGGGAACTTGCTGTCGATAGGCAAATACACCGTTTCCCCCTTTTTGGAAGGGAGAATGACGGCGAAATCCACGATGAGATCGCCGAGGGGATCGAGCTTGACGCTCCTTGCATACTGCGTGGGGGCGAGCATCTGGGAAAGAAGGGTATCGAGCTGCGCTTCCCCCCAAGTGCCCCTCAGTTTCACGTTGGCGAATACCCGACGGATCTCGGCGACGTTCCCCGAGAGGGCACGCATTTCGCCCGCGCTCTCGTACATCTTTTCGAGCCGTTCGGAGATGACCTTGTAGCTTTCGGTGAGCTTTCCGTCGATGGAAGAGGTCAGCTTCTCATCCACCGTGCGGCGGATACGGTCGAGATTTTGCGCGTTGCTCTCGACGATATACTTGATGTCGTCGGCGAGCCTGTTCTGAATGTTGGCAAGCCTCGCTTCGGTGGCGTGCGCACTTGCCTCTTCGGTGCGGGCGATGTAGTCGGTGAGCCTCGCCGTTGCGCTCACCTGTTCTTCGACGCGGCGAAGGGGTTCCCGCCATTCGCCCGTCTCGTTTCTCTTTTTGAGAAGGAGAAATACAACGAGCGTGATGCAGATCCCGTTGAGCACGAGAGAGATGATGAGAAGGACGTTTTCCATGGTATCTCCTATTTTTCCCCGAACCGCTTGACGGCGCGGCGGACGAGGGCGGTTTTTTCATTGGGAACGACGCGAAGGATGCAAGCGTCGAGAAGGTCGGACAGGGCTTCCGCGGTATGCTCCACGGGAACGCCCGCCCGTTGCAATTCAAGCCCGTTTACGGCGAGTTCGGAAAGAGAGAAGGGCACCTTCTCCTCCTTCATGCGGGAGAGAATTTCCCTCCATTTGAGAACGGACGGGGCGGGGGAGAGATCGTCTTTGCACGCGGAATAGTCCGCCTGTTTGAGGGCGAAGAGCTTTTCGAGAATATCGAGGTTTTGCACGATCTCCCGCCGCACCTTGCTCTCCCGCATGTCGAGATGATAGTCCCGCATGTGCAGGGCGACGAGGCGCACCGTCTCCGCCTTCAACGCCTTGGGGGCTTTGAGGCGGGTAAGGATCTCCTCGGCGAGCCGCGCTCCCTCCTCCGCATGGGCGTAAAAGTTGCCGTCGCGGAAGTAGCAGAAGGGCTTTCCCACATCGTGAAGAAGGGCGGCAAGGCGGATCTCGGCGGGGGAATACTTCACCGTGCGGAAGGAATGTTCGAGCACGTCGTAGTTATGGAAATCCTTCCTCTGCTCCAACTTGTCCCCCGCGGCGAGCTCGGGAAGGATATGGGAAAGAACGCCCGTCTCGCGGAGAATGCACAGTCCGCGGTAGGGGGCGTTTTCCCCCGCGAAGGAATCAGAGTGAAGGAGAAGTTCGAGCTCGGAAAAGACGCGTTCGGGCACGATGTCTTTGATGAGCGACGCGTTCTTTTTCGCACCCATTGTGCAATTTTCGTCGGGGTCGAAGCCCGTTTGGGCGGCGATACGGGCGAGGCGCATGAGGCGCAATCCGTCCTCGCCGAACACCTTTTCGGCGGGAGCGACGGTGCGAAGGCACTTCTTTTCGATGTCTCCGATCCCCCCGAGCGGGTCGACGAATTTTCCCGTCTTGATCTCGTAATACACGGCGTTCGCGCAGAAATCCCGCCGACGCGCGTCGAGAGAAATATCCTCGGTGAAGGCGATCTCGGAAGGGGCGTGGAGTCCCCGCACATAAGTATCGGTGCGGAAGCGGGTGAACTCGTACTCCTCGCCTTCCCCCGTGAGTTTCACGGTGCCCGTCCGCTTGTACACGGCACGCGCCTCCAATCCGCTCTTTCGGGCGGCGGCAAGGAGTTCTTCCTCGGTGCAGGGGGAAGCGATGTCCCAATCGATCCGAGGGCGAAGGGCTCCCGCGAGGAAATCGCGCACGCTTCCCCCCACGAGGTAGAGGGGGCGGGGGCAGTTTTCCGCAAGGCGGATGAGATTTTCGGGCAAGATCTTGCGCATGAAATTCTCCGAAACAATTTTTTTCCGAAAACAGTATAGCAAATTTCAAAAAAAATTGCAATTCCCGAGAAGATATTGTATAATGGAAGAAATACAAAAGGGGAAAAATCATGCTGCACCTCATCGTCAATCCCACTTCGAGCAAGGGACAGGCGGAAAAGATCCTCGCCGAAGCCGAGAAAAAACTGCAAAGCGAAGGGGTGGAATACGACGTATTCCGTTCTACGCGGCGGGGGGAGATCGCCGAGCACGTCCGCTCTCTCACCGAAGAGGGAGAACATACTCTCATCGCCGTGGGCGGGGACGGCACGCTCAACGAAGTCGTCCGCGGGATATCCGATCCCGCCCGCGTCATCCTCGGGCTCATTCCCGCGGGGACGGGGAACGACTTTGCGGCAACGGCGCGTATCCCCGAGGGGGCGGAAGCGGTCGATCTCATCCTGCACTCCGAGCCCAAATTTACCGATTATCTCGAATGCGGGATTACGCGGAGCATCAACATCGCGGGCCTCGGCATCGACGTGGATATCTTGGAGCGGTGCGAGAGAAAGAAGCACGGCGGCGCCAAGAGCAAGTACTACCGCTCCCTTCTCGTCTCCCTCATGAAGTACAAGGCGATGAAGATGAAGGTTGTCGTCGACGGAGAGGAGAGGGAGCATTCTTCCCTTCTCGCCGCCGTCTGCAACGGGACGATGTTCGGCGGGGGGATCCCCATCTGCCCGCCCGCAGTCTTAGACGACGGCAAGCTCGATCTCGTCATCGTCGATTGCCCCAAGCGGTGGAAACTTCCCTACTACCTTACCCTTCTCAAAAAGGGGAAAATTCTGACGCGCTCCTGTTCCCATCACACGCTGTGTTCGAGCGTCACCATCGTGCCCGAACGCAAGGGCAACGTGCAATACGACGGGGAACTTCTCCCCGCGGAACAGCTCGAAGCGCGGATCGTGACTGACACCCTCAGAATGTATCGGGGCTGATATGAGTTTATACAGAGACGTTTTGGAGAATATCCCGACGGCGGCGATCGTCGTGGACGGTGCGCTCCGCGTGAAGTACGCGAACCGCGCTTTCCGCGCATGCTTTTTTACCGACTCCGAAAGGGGGAGCCTGAAAGACGTTATCAACTGCGGCGAGGACGTAAAGGTGTGCGGCAAAGGCACCAAGTGCGCCTACTGCGCGATGCGGGCGTTATTCCTTTCCGCCATGAAGAGCGGGAAGCCCGCCTTCCGCAAACTTATCTTCCGCCGCGGGACGGGGGATCTTGCCCTCAGGATCAAGGCGGAACCCATGGGGAACTACTATTTGGGTCTCGTCGACAACGCCTATCAATCCGAACTCGCCCGCGAGATGGACAATGCGAAGGATATCCAACAGCGGCTCCTTCCCCCCGCGGGGCGGGACGCGAGCTATTCCTTCATGTACATTCCCTGCCGCGAGATCGGGGGAGACCTTCCCGATGTCTATGCGGTGAACGGCGAAACGATGGGGGTGCTTGCGGACGTTTCGGGCAAGGGCATCTCGGCGGGAATGCTCTCCGCCTTTGTCCGCGCGGGGTGGGACCGCTCCGAGCCTTCCCCCGCCCGCGCCATCGACGGGCTCAACAAGAAGTTCCAAGAGCTCAATCTCGACGAACGAAGCTACGTCACCGTGGCTGCCGCCCGTATCGGGAAGGAGCACATCGACTACTGCGCCGCGGGGCACAACGCGCCCATTTTGTTGAAGAGCAAGCGGGGCATCGACGAGATCGTGCAGAGTGCGCCGCCCGTCTCCACATGGCTCCCCGATTTCCGCTATACGGACGGGAGCATTCCCTACGAGAAGGGGGATATCCTCGTCCTTCTCACCGACGGGGTCACCGAGAGCCGCAACGCCCGCGGGCAGGAATTTTCCCTCGAACGGGTGGAAGAGATCCTTCTGCAAGCGAATGATTCCGAGTCCTTCATCGAGCGGTTGAAGGCGAGTCTGAAGGAGTTCTGCGGAACTTTTTCGGACGACATCACCGCCATCGCATTCGATCTATGACGGCGCGGGTACGGGCGGCGGCGAAGCTCAATCTCACCCTCGACATCGTGGGGAAAGAGGGGGGCTATCATCTCCTCGATTCCCTCGTGACGACGATCGACGTGTACGATCTTGTAAAGGTGAGTTCGAGAAAGGACAGTAAAATTCGCCTTACCATGCACGGCATGGGGAGCGAACTTCTCGACTCGGACCAAAACAACGCCTACCGTGCCGCCATCGCCTTTCAAAACAGGTTCAAGACGGCGGGCGCGGACATCACCGTGTACAAAAATATCCCCATGCGGGCAGGACTCGGCGGCTCCTCTGCCGACGCGGCGGGCGTGCTCCGTGCCCTCGCCGAAATCTACTCCGTTTCGGACATGGGTGCCTTGAAAGAGCTCGCCGACGGGCTCGGGAGCGACACGGGGTACCTTCTCACGGGCGGCGTTGCCCGCATGCGCGGACGGGGGGAACGGGTAGAACCACTCGATGTTTCTATGCCTTTATGGTTCCTTCTCGTCTGCCCCGAAGAGGGGGTGGGGACGGCGCGGTGCTTTGCCGTATCCGACGAGAAAGAAGAGAATTTTCCTCCCCGCACCGAGCGGGCAGTCGATTTATTGGAAAAGGGGGACGCGGTCGGCGCGGCGAGGCTGTTCGGGAACGCCTTGACTTCGGCGGCGAAAACGATCGAACCCGCGGTGGAGCGGACGCTCGCTTCCCTCAAACAGCTCTCCCCGCTGTGCGCTTCGATGACGGGCTCGGGCAGCGGGTGCTTCGCCGCCTTCGAGACGCGCGAGCTCGCCGAATGGGCGGAGAGCCGCTTCAAAGGAAAGGGAAAAACGTCCGTCGTGCGGGCGGTAAAACAGTAAACTTCCTTCAAAAGGAGAAGATATGGAAGAGAGAATTGTCGATAAGGACGACGAACGGCTCGTCCGCATCAAAAAGACGGCGGAAGGAGAGACGGATGCCGTCGAGGATACGGGGGAGGATGTCGTGTTCGAACTCCCCGAGGGGGACGAATACGACGAAGATCTCGTCGGGCTCACCCCGTCGCAGCTCCAAGAGGAACTTGCAAGGCGGGAACGGCTCGCCCGCGAGGCACGCGAGAGAAGCCTTTCCCTCACTGGGGAGGGGAACGCCCTGCTTGCGGAAGGGAAATTTGTTGAGGCGGACGATAAGCTCTCCGAAGCCGTCCTTCTCGACGGCGAAAACGAGGAGGCGGGAAGATCCCTTTGGCTCGCCCGCACCGAGAATTTTGCAAAACTTTCTCCCCTTTTCGAAGAGGACAACGCCACCGCGCTCTCGCAGAGCGAATTTCAGCGGCGGTTCGTCCTCGAACGGGCGGGAGAGCGGTTGAAAGCCGTCCGCGCGGAGTACGAAAAAGAGGAGAGGGAACTTTCCCCCGTCGTCGAAGAGGCGATGGCAACAAGAAGGGTCGCCTTCGCGGCGAACAAAAAATACTTCCTCATCCGCTTTTTCGCGGTGTTTGCGGCGTTCGTCCTCTGCATCGTCGGGGCGGGCGTATCCGCGGGCTTTCTTTACAGCACGACGAGCGGCACGCCCGTTATCCTCTGCGCGGTGTTCGGCGGGCTCGCGCTGATAATGCTCGTTCTCGTCATCGTATTTGCCCGCAAACTTCTCGTGGCGGGGAGGCTCTGCCGCGCCAACGAACGGCTCTTGTCCACCGAGGACGGCACGCGCCTTTCGGAGCTTCGCGAAAGCCTTCGGTCGATCGCCTTGATTTTCGGGGAAGGCGACGATGTTTCGGCTTGACGGAAAGAAAAGCGTCTGCTATAATAGAGTAGCTTAGGAGAAAAACCATGAACGAAACGGAAAACGAAAACAACGGGATCACCATCGGGGAGATCTTCCGCATCATCGGAAAGAAGATCTGGCTCGCGTTCGGCGTTGCGGTGCTTGCCGCCGTGCTCGCCGCCCTCGTCTTGGGGCTTTGGATCAACCCCCGCCATACCGAATATACGATGGAGTTCGTCATCGTCTATCCCACGCAGGATACGGCTTCCTATCCCGACGGTACGCCCTTTTCCTATCGGGAACTCATTTCGAGCGACTTTCTGAATGCCGCGAAGGATTCGGACGAGAGCTTCGAAAACGTCGACGTCGCCCGTATCGTCCGCACCGAGAACAGCATCTCCATCGAGGCGGAGACGGAAGAGCGCAGCGGCGTGAAGCGGGAGACGGGCAGATACACGCTGAGCATCAAGGGCTCCTACTTTGCGGGAAGGGAACAGGTCGAAAAGTTCCTCACCGCCCTCGTCAACGTGCCCGTCGCGCGGATGAAGGCGAATGCCGCGGAGATCGAATTTGCAACCAGCTCGGAGATCTTCGACGCGGCTCCCTTCGAAGAACAGCTCTCCATGCTCGCCGCGGACAAAGAGGCGTTCTTAAAGAGATATGACGAGTGGATCGAGGCGTACACGGGCGAATATAAAGTGACCCCCGTCGGCGGCGAAGGGGAAAATCGGGCGATGAGCCTCAAAGATTTCCGCGCTACCGTCTCCGCCCTCTATGGCGAAAGCACGCAAAAAGACCTCGAAAACGAGCTCGAATCCTTCGGCTATTATAAGGGCGATCTCGACGCATACGCCGTTCGCCTTCGCAACGAATATTGGAAGAACGACGAGGAGATCAAATCTCTCCAAAGCGCGGCGGTGGGCGGCGGCGCAGGTTTCGATATCACGGTGAACAGTTCGGATAAGGACGGCACGAATTTCGTCGTCTCTTCCGACCCGACTCCCGCCCAGCGGTATGCCGAACTCGTCAGGCGCAACAACAATATCAAAACTTGGCTCGGGGAGAAATACATCGGCGAAACGAAGGATGCCGCTCCCGACGAGGCGTATACCGCCAAAAATGGAGAAAACCTCGTCTATAATGACGGTACACTCAACACCACGAATATCGACGCGTTCAAAACGCGCGTCAACGCCGAGCGGAACAACCTCGTGATCGCCACCGAAACGCTCAAAGCCGTCACGCGGGGAATTTACGAACAGGGCATGTCCGTCCGTCCCGAAGAGCACATCTCCGCCTCGGGCGGGGTGGGGCTCGCGATCGGGGTCGTCGCGGTGTTCGTCGTCGTGCTTCTCGTCGCGTGCGTCGTTGTGTTCTTCACCGAACGTCATCGCCGCCGCACGGGTTCCGCGGAGCAGACGGAAGAGAAGGAAGAGACCCCCAAGGGCGACGAGGCGTGACCCGCGAGGCGTACGTCTACATCGTACAGTGTGCGGACGGCAGTCTGTACACGGGATATACCGTCGACTTGGAGCGGCGCGTCAACACGCACAATGCGGGCAGAGGGGCGAAATATACGCGGTCCCGTCTGCCCGTTCGCCTCGTTTACAGTGAAAAATTGCACGATGTCAGCGAGGCGATGAAGCGGGAGAACTTCATCAAAGGGCTGAAACGCGAACAAAAACTCGCACTCATCGGAGGGGAAGCGTGGGCAAATACAGAAGGAAAATGATCGCGGCGGGGTGCGTCCTCGCGGCGTTTCTCATGCTCGGGATCTTCGTGCTCGTCTGGTTTTTCGGGGCACGCTATCCCGCGTTCGACGAACGGGCAAAGGCGGAGCAGGAGATCCCCTTGGAAGATGGGATCTCCTGCTCCGCCTTT
>CANPWF010000067.1 GCA_947581885.1 uncultured Clostridia bacterium | reverse complement strand
TCGCAGAACGCCTCGCACAGTCCACCGGACTGATGCTCATGGTGCGTTCTGCGTCCCTCGAGGGGGAGCCGAGAGAGGCGGAGTACGCGCCCCGCACTCTCTTCCATCAAAAAACGCCCTCCCGTGAAGGGAGGGCGCAGTGTTCTTATCGGATCATGCAAGGATGTTTGCCGCCTCAAAGATTCCCGATTACAGCTCGGCGAAGTACTTGATGGTGCGGACCATCTGCGAGGTGTAGCTGTTCTCGTTGTCGTACCAAGCGACGACCTGCACCTGATAGGTATCGTCGTCGATCTTGGTGACCATCGTCTGGGTCGCGTCGAAGAGGGAGCCGTAGGTGATGCCGATGACATCGGAGGAGACGAGCTGTTCTTCGGTGTAGCCGAAGGACTTGGAAGCCGCCGCCTTCATCGCCGCGTTGATGCTCTCCTTCGTGACATCCTTCCCCTTGACGACGGCGACGAGGATGGTCGTGGAGCCGGTGGGAACGGGAACGCGCTGTGCGGAACCGATGAGCTTGCCGTTGAGGGCGGGGATGACGAGCCCGATCGCCTTCGCGGCACCCGTGGAGTTGGGAACGATGTTCACCGCCGCGGCGCGAGCTCTTCTGAGGTCGCCCTTGCGATGAGGACCGTCGAGCACCATCTGGTCGCCCGTGTAGGCGTGGACGGTGGTCATGATGCCGGAGACGATGGGATACGCCTTGTTGAGGGCGTTCGCCATGGGAGCGAGGCAGTTGGTCGTGCAGGAAGCGGCGGAGATGATGGTATCCTCATGCTTCAACGTCTTTTCGTTGACCCCGAACACGATGGTGGGAAGGTCGTTGCCCGCGGGAGCGGAGATGACGACTTTCTTCGCGCCTGCGTCGATATGCGCCTGCGCCTTGTCTTTCTTGGTGTAGAAGCCCGTGCATTCGAGCACAACGTCTACGTCGAGTTCCCCCCAAGGAAGGTTCTTCGCCTCTTTTTCCTCGTAAATCTTGATGGTCTTGCCGTCAACGGTGAGCGTTCTCTCTTCGTCGTTTGCAGAGACTTTGTCCGCGAGCGCGTACCTGCCCTGCGCACTGTCGTACTTCAGAAGATGCGCAAGCATGGTGGGCGTGGTAAGATCGTTGATCGCAACGATCTCATAACCCTTCGCGCCGAACATCTGGCGGAATGCGAGACGGCCGATCCGCCCGAAGCCGTTGATTGCAACTTTTACGTTTGCCATTGGAATTTCCCTCCGATTTTTGGTCGCGCCCGAGGCGTGCCGTTTATTTCATGGGATATTATACCACTTTCTTACCCGTTCGTCAACGCCTTTTTCATAATTTCGGGGTGCACAAACTTCGCCCGCTTTTTTGTTCAAACTGCCCAAAAAGAACCCCCTCCGCAAAGGGAGGGGGAAGGGCTTATGCCTGTTCGGTGATCGTGCAACTGCCGCCGGTTTCGTCAAACAAATCGTCGAGCAAGATCGAGAACGTCTTTACGGTGCCGTTGCTATCCTGCGCAGTCACGGTGAAGAGCCATTCGTTCGAGCCGTCCTTTTCGCAGGTGAGGACCGTCCAATAATCGTAACGGGCCGTACGAAGTTTATAGATCCCGACGAAAGCCCCGCGCGGATCGATTTCCACAAACGCCGCGGCACTGTCGTAACCGTCCGCTCTTGCAACCTGCCCCGCTTCTTCAACGGTAATGCTCCCGCCGTCCGCGGGGTCGTAGGTCACGGTGTAGAGGATAGGAACGTCCTCCGTATTCCCTTGGTTGTTGTAGACGCGGAAGGTATTCTCCGCAGTCTTTACGATCTTTAACGCCAGATCTTCCCAGTCATATCTTTCTTGCGTTTCGAACTTCACAAGCATGACGGAGCCGCCATCCATGCGGAAGGTAGCACGGTAAACCTCATCACTTGTTTCAAGCGTGAATTCATCTCCCTGTTCGGAGAGGACGCATTCTCCTGCCGAGGGGAAGGTGAGGCGCATGCTCTTGCCGTCGAGCGCGAATTCGAGCGCACCGCCCGTGTATTCCACCTTTTCGATTTCGGTGTCGTTCACCGTGACGGCGGGCGTGCAGACGATATGGTTGTGCGCACCGTCGCTCGCAAGAGCAAGGTAGAGGGCGATGTTCTTCCCGCTTGCGGTGAAGGTTACGTCTCTTCCCGCCGCAACGAGAACGCTCCCGTTCAGCGCAAACGAATCGAGATCGCCGTTGAGCTTTGTGCCGTTCTCTTCGTAACCCGAGCCGTCCGCTTTGAAAGAGTACATGGTGAGTTCGCTTCCCGTGGAGAGGACGATCCCCACCGCCGTATCGGGAACGAGCACGCCGTCGAAGCTGTTGACTTTGAGGGTGGCGAGAAGTCCGCCCGAGAGGCTGTACGCCGTGCCCGTTACAAGGTCGAAGTACTGTCCGCTCGCCGATTCGTTCTTCAAGCCGATGCGATTCTTTACGGCGGCAAAGGCGGGTTCCGCCAAGAACGTCGAGAGGGCATTAACGTCCTTCACGAGGATATTCACGGGGATCACGCCGCTTGCGACCTCGTCGTTTTCCACCGCGACGAAGAGATCGTCGCCCCATTCGACGTTGCCCGCGTCCTCGACGGCGGAGAGATCGAGCGTCGTATTGCCGAAGTACCTGCTCCCCGCAAACGCGCGGCTGCCGACGGACTGCAAGTTCCCGAGAACGATATTCCCCGCGTTGCTGTTCCAGAACGCCTCTTCGCCCACCGCGGTCGCATGGGGGAAGTTCACCGTCTGTAAAGCCGTATTCCGGGCGAACGCCCTCGCGCCGATCGATTCCACGTTTTCGGAAGAGACGGATACGAGCGAAGAGGTCTGCCCGTCCGCTTCGTAGGAAGGGGTGAAGGCAAACGCCTCGTCGCCGATCGTGACGACCTCGTTGAGATCGACGCTCGTAAGATTCAATACCCCTGCGAACACGCCGTCATAGATATGCTTGATACCGTTCTTGATTTTCAGCGTTCCGCCCTCTTCGAAGTCGAGGGTGTAGGCGTACAGCGTTTCCCCGCTTTCATCGGTGAGGAACCCGTCCTCGGGCGCGGGGATAGAAAAGCTGTTCCCTTCGATCTCGAAGTACACCCGCCGCGAACCGTCGTAGGGGTAGAGGACGACGAGCCAATCGGTGATGTAGCCGTACGTTCCGCGGATCGTGTCGCCATAGCGGTTGACGTATACGCCGTTCACGAATCCGTCGAATTTGAGCACGCTCCAATCGGCGGAGAGGATGGTGTTCTCTTCCGCTTCGTTGTATTTCGCGTAGAAGTAGGAGGATGTCTCGCCGTCCGAATTGCTGTACAGGTTGAAGAGGAAGATGTTCTCGTCCGCTTTGTAGCGATAGCAATCGAGAGTCGCGTCGTATTCGACGGCGCCGATTTCGTACGCGTTGCCTTCCGCATTCTTGCTGCGGTAGAGCTCGGCGTTGCCGTGCCCGTCGAGATAGATACACCCGCTCTGCGCCCTGCCCTTTTCGTAGAGGCGGTACGCCCCGAACCACTCGGTGCGAAGCTGTGCCCGATCGTCGCCGTCGAGATCGAAGATGTACGTCTCGATCTCATAGAATACCTGATAGCCGCCCACCGTCTGCACTTCGCCCTCGGTGAAACGGATCTGGAAGCCCGCCGCCGTCACTTCGAAGGAACGGCTGTTATATCTTGTATCTTCCAAATTCCCGATTTCGAGAATGCCGTAATGCACAACGCCGTATCTATCGGTGAACGTCGCAAGTTCGACGATGGTCCCATCTTCATACGCGCCGTACCCCGAGCCGTGCAAGGAGCCGCCGCCGACGACTTCGAAATCGCCCGTCTGCGCGGGGTCCTTTTCGACGTAATACGCCGTCTTGAAGCCCTGCTCCGTTTGGACGTATTCGGTCGCCACCAACACGGTGAGAGAGGGT
Source organism: uncultured Clostridia bacterium (assembly GCA_947581885.1). GTDB lineage: Bacteria > Bacillota > Clostridia > Christensenellales > Borkfalkiaceae > Gallimonas. Next base: position 4,638 of record CANPWF010000067.1, on the reverse strand, counting down.
TCTTCTTCGCCTTCCGCGAAGAGGGAGAATTCTTCCTTGCCCGCCGTCTTTTTATAGAGCAGGAAGGCAGTGTCGTTCGAATAGTTGGTGCCCGTCAGCGTGCTCAGGTATGCGTGCCCGCAGCCGTCGAGGAAGAGCTGATCGGTGCTGTTCTCGTCGGCGGGCAGGATCATCATGAGGTTGTCGTCGGGATAACGGAAGGTGTTCGAATCTTCGTCGAGGACGAAGAAGCGGACGAGGTTGCCGCTTGCAAGGTCGGTGAGCCCGTAGAGGATGGGCATCGTTTCCGAGGCTTCCGTCATCGGATCCGTATAGGTGCATTCGAGGACGACTTCATAGCCGTAATCCGTGATCTGCCCGCCCGATTGCAGGGTCGCCTTTCCGTAGCCGTCGAGGGTGAGTTCGTCCGCATTATTCTGATAGGTGTACGCGCTCGAAACGCGGCGGGTGAAGGTGTTCCCGTCCAAACGGAAATCGAACCCGTTGTCGTAACCGAGAAGGGAAGCGGCGTAGCTGTCGAAAGTATCTTCGCCGCAGACGAAGGTGTATTCGTTCTCCCCGTCGAGGAGATCTTTGGTGAGCGTCCCCTCGAAGCAATAATAATATCCGCCGCTTTGAAGAAGGGTGCCGACTTCGGCGATCTCCTGCCCGTCTTTTTCGAAGAGCAGGATCCTGTCGGGGATCTCCGCGTTCTCGGTATACACCGCAGTCGCTTCGACCGCCTTGATCGCTTCTCCATCGAGATAGCAGGCGAACACGAGATTGTTCGCCCCGATGCGGAAGGTGTACACGGCAACGAGCACGGCGGGGGAGCCGTACGCCGCGTCCGACGTATACTCTATTTCGCGCTCCGTGCCGCCCGCGGGGGTGTATTTCGCAACGCCGTCTTGATCGACGACGAGCCTTTCCGCACCGTCGCCCCCTTCGAGGAACACGATCTCCTGCCCTTCCGCTTCCACCGTCGGCTCAACATAGTGCGCCGTTCTCCCGTCGTCGTCGAGGGTGAAGAGGGTGCCGCCGTCGAGATGATACCGCCCGTTTTCATCGGGCGTGAGAGGGTCGCCGTCGTGCGTATCGTACAGCTCATAGACGGCTTCGCCGTTGTAGGTGTTCTCCGTCTTGATGAGGAGGATGACGCAGTTGTCGCCGTTCATCATCTCGCTGAACCCTTGGAAGAAGTAGACGACCGCCTCGTATGTTTCCCCGCTGACGGTCACGCCGTTTTCGTCGAAAACATATTCGCCGAACGTTTCGTTCTCGTCGATGAATTCATACCCGTCGCCCCTGCCATAGAATAAAGAGCGGGTGCGGATACGGTAATTTTCTCCGCCCGCCGAGAAGGTGACGGTGAGATCGTAATAGGCGGAGAGCATGCCGAGGGAATTGTAGGCGTACCAATGCTTTACGTCCGTTTTATAGTTGATTTCTTCCTCCCCGTACGTGCCCTTGCCGAACCCGTCGAGATAGAGCTCTGTGCCATTTTCGTCGTCCGCGTTCGTATAGTGCCCCGTGAGGAAATCGCCTTCGAGCATCGTTCCGTCGCCGCTGCCGTTTTTCTGTACGCGGAAATCGAAGGTGCGTCCTTCGTAATCGTCCTCGGTGTACGAGGTGGCGCGGTAGGTGACGAACCCGTCGCCGCTGTCGATTTCATAGTAATCGAGATAGAGCTCGGTATATTCGCTGCCGTCCGATAACAGGAAGGGATTTTCTTCCGAATAGTACTCCTTCCCGCCGCCGAACCCGTCGAGATAGTAGCGGGTAACGCCGTACAATCTCGCCTGTTCCCCGGGCGTATAGTACCCTTCCTCGTCGCCCTCCATCACAAAGCAGGGGGTGTTGTGCGCGTCCGCTTGCAAATCGAAGCGGAAGTCATGTTCGCCCGTAAAGCGGAAGAGCTCGGTCTCCTCTTCGATCGTATAGGTGCCCGTATCGACATTCCCGCCTGCGGTGTATTCCGCAACGCCGCCCGCTTTGAGTTCGAGGGTATCGGTCTGCGTTTCGTCGAAATTCTCGTAGGTCCTTTCCACCGTGTCGCGATAGTAGTAGAACTTGGTGGCGAGAAGTTTTCCCAAGAGGATGGTTTCGCCGTTCTCTTGGAAGGAGAACGCTCCCGTTTGGGCATCGTATTCCCCCCTGCGTTCACCGAGTTCGGCGCGGACGAGGGTAAGCCCGCCTTCATCCGAGACGTAGAGCACGTCGTCGCCGCCGAAGAGATCGGTATATCCCCGTTCCCAAACGGCATAGAGGAAGGTATCCTCGGTGAACGCCGCAAAGGAGCCCGCGGGATAGCTCGCGCTCCCGCTCTTTTCTTCCGACCAACCCATAAAGCGGAAGGGAACGGAGCCCTCCGCAAGGATGGTAACGCCGCGCAGAACGGTGGGAACGCCCGCCGTCACCCGCTGTTCCGCGGGAACGGAGTAGCGGAGATCCGCCCCCTTCGGCAGGTTGATATCGAAGGTGACGCGAACGGGATTTCCGACCACATATGCGGTAAATACGTCGTTTTTCCCGAGCGAATCGGTGGAGACGGTACTTTCCTTCCCGCTGTCGAGTTCGCCGTAGGGGCATTCATAGGTGAAGGGAAGATGATATACCGCCTTGCCCGTCTCTATCAAAGGAGAGGAGGGGAACTGCCCGCCCTCTTCCCTCGAATAGACATTCGCGGTGTACTCCGCATAGAAACGCGCGGTGAGAGAAAGCCCCTCTTCGGGCATCACGCGGTCCTCGGCGACGGGGGAATTTCCCTCGTACCAACCCGCGAACTCCAAGCCCTCCTCGGGGGAGACGGTCACCCCGCCGAGCACGTCCGAAAGAGCGGACCCTGCCGCGAGCGTAAATTCTTCCTCGGAGACAGACCCGCCGTCCGCCGAAAGCCTGAGGACGGGGTCCTTCTTCGTACACGCGGCAACGCCGAACGCGGCGCACGCGATCGAAGAGATAAGGAGCGCGGAGAGCAGATAATTTCTCAGTTTCATAAAGGTTCTCCCTTTTGCATAATCGTATATTTTTTGTATGAAAGCGGAACATTTCCGCGCCCGTGCGCGAAATATCCCTTTATAACAGTATCACAATTATGACACACTTTGTTCGCAAATGTCAAACAAAATGCATACGTCTTTGTATATTTTCATAAAATTCCCATAATGTTGTACGGCTTTGAACCGTATTTTCTCTTTCGCAAAGAGAAATGCACCCCGACGTTCAAAGCGAACGGGGTGCATCACAAAATTTTCAAATGAATTTTTTCGGCGGACTTTTCAGTGTTTATTCGTGAACGCGAGGATGCGCTCGGTGTTGCCGAACACGACGAGCTGGTCGCCCTCTTCGAAGGTGTAATCGCCGTCGATGGTGTAGATGACGGAGTCGCCCTTCTTGATCGTTAAAATGTTCATGCCGTATTTGCCGCGGGGGTTCACGTCGATGAGTTTCTTTCCCTTCCACTTGGCGGGCAGGGCGATCTCGAAGATGGAGTATTCCGCGTCGAGGTCGATATAGTTGATGACGTTGGTGGAGTTGAGGCGGATGGCGAGCTTTTCGGCGATATCCTTGTCGGGATAGATGACTTCGTCCGCACCCGCCCGAAGGAGGAACTTGCGCTGGATCTCCGTCGCCGCCTTGGAGACGACCTTCTTCGCGCCGAGATCGTGCAGAAGCGAGGTGATCTCGAGCGAGGATTGGAAGTCCTCCGAGATCGCAACGACGCAAACGTCGAAGGAGGGGATGTCGAGCGAGCGGAGGTTCTCTTCGTTCGTGCAGTTGGCGATGAGCGCGTTGGCGTACTTGGAAGCGAGGGGGTTGACAACGTCCTCGTTCTTATCGACGATCATCACCTCTTCGCCCATTTCGAGCAGTTTTTCCCCGAGCGTGCGCCCGAATTTCCCCATACCGATGAGTAAAACCGATTTCATGTTGGCTCCTTTATCCGATGAATACGTTTTCGGTGGGCTTGCGGATCTCCGCAAGCTGTCTCTTCCGCCCGAGAGCGAGGGCGAGCGTCACCACGCCCACTCTTCCCGCATACATGAGCAGAATGAATACGATCTTGGAAGCGATCCCAAAACTCATCCGCGAGAGCCCCACGGTGCCGAGCGCGGAGACGGCGGTGAAGAGCACGTTCGCAAATCCCGCGTCCGTCTCGACGGCACACACGATGAGGGTCGCCGTTAAAATGAGCATGAGGTAGGCGGTGACGATGGCGAGTGCCTGCGCGAAGAGGGTGTTCTCGATGCGCCGCTTCCCGATGTCGATGTCCCGCTTCCCGCGGAGGACCGTCCACATCCCCACGACGAGCACGGCGAACGTGCCAACTTTGATGCCGCCCGCCGTTGAGCCCGAACTTCCCCCGATGAACATCAGAATGACGGTGAGAAGATATCCGCTGTCCGAAAGCAGCATGGGATCGGTGGTGAAAAAGCCCGCGGTGCGCGGCGTTGTCGCGTCGAACAGAGAGCAAAGCAGCATCTCTCCGAAGTTATATCCCGCCGCCGAGAAGGAATTTCTCTCAAAGAGAAGGAAGAGGGCGGTGGAGATGCCGAGAAGGCAGGAGTTCACCACGAGGATGAGGCGGGTGTAGAAGGAGAATTTCTTGGGATTCCCCTTGCAGTCGAACACGTCCCCCCAGAGGACGAACCCGAGCCC
>CANPWF010000066.1 GCA_947581885.1 uncultured Clostridia bacterium | reverse complement strand
TCCCTCTTCGGGGACGTGATCGAAGAGGCGGCACCCACCGTCACCTTCCCCGATATTCCCGAGTGGGAGAGCGACGACCTTCTCTCCAAGGAAAAATCCGTGCTCGGCGTGTACGTGAGCGGGCACCCGTTCGGGAAGTACGCCGGATACTTCAAGGATTGCACCTTCCATACGGGGCTTCTCGCCGATTTCGAAGAGGACGAGGAGACGGGGGACAGGACATACCAGCGTATCAAGGCGGGGGACTTTGCCACGATGGGCGGGCTCGTCGCGGGAGTCAAAAAACTTGCGACGAAGTCGGGTGCGTCGATGGCGTTCATCACCCTTGAGGACCTGTACGGGAGCGTCGAGTGCGTCGCCTTCCCGCGTATCTACGAAAAGATCAAGCCCGCCTTAAAGCACGATGCCGTCGTAAGGGTGGCGGGGAAGATCGACCTTCCCTCGGGGAAGGCACCCGTCATCATCCTCGATTCGCTCGAAGCCTTCGAGGGGGATATAAAACCCGAAGCCCGCGCCGAGACGCAGAAAGAGACGCTTTGGATCGACGCACGCACCCTTTCCGAAGAGGACTTCGGCGAGCTCACCGAGCTACTTTCGTCCTATCCCGGGGATACGACCGCGAAGATCTTATACGGCGAGAAGGGGAGATTCAAAACGTCGGTGCGGTTCAGCCGCGCCCTGCAAGCCGAGCTTCTTTTGTATCTTCCGCCCGAAAAAATCAAACTTCAATAGGATATATGGAAAAATTTCCGAAAAAAAAGGAAAACCCCTTTTCTTTTCCTTTTGAATCTGTTATAATGTGCGCGGACTGTTGGGGAGGAAACCAATGAAACGTATCGGACTTCTGACAAGCGGGGGAGATGCCCCCGGGATGAATGCGGCGATCCGTGCCGTCGTGCGTACGGCGATCTACTTCGGCATGGAAGTTTTCGGCATCGAACGCGGGTACGCTGGGCTCATCGACGACACGATGATCCCGCTCGAAATGCGCTCGGTCTCGGATATCGTCCAGCGCGGCGGAACAAAGCTGAGGACGGCGCGGTGCCTCGAAATGCTCACCAAAGAGGGGCAGAAGAAGGCGGTCGCGACGCTCGAAAATAGGGGGATCGAAGGGCTCGTTGTCATCGGCGGCGACGGGAGCTTCCGCGGAGCCAAGTGCCTCACCGAGGACTACGGCATTCCCACCATCGGCATCCCCGGGACCATCGATAACGACCTCGAATACACCGACTACACGCTCGGCTTCGATACCGCCGTCAACACCTGCAACGACGTGATTAACAAGTTGCGCGACACGATGAATTCCCATGAACGCATCTCCGTCGTCGAAGTCATGGGCCGCCACTGCGGCGATATCGCCCTGTATACGGGCATCACGTCGGGCGCGGAGATCATCGTCGTGCCCGAGATCGCATACGATATGGATGATATCGTCATGCGGATCAACCGCTCGCGGGCGAACGGGAAGCACTCCAACATCATCGTCGTCGCCGAGGGCGTGATGAGTGCGGACGCATTCGCGAAGATGCTGCAAGAAGTGACGACGTACTCCGTCCGCGCCACGACCATCGGGCACATCCAAAGGGGCGGTTCGCCCTCGATGGCGGATCGCATGCTCGCCGCGCAGTTCGGCAACAAGGCCGTGCGCCTATTAAAAGACGGCATCGGCAACCGCGTCGTCGGCATTCACAAGAACGAGATCATCGATATGGATATCATCGAGGCGGTGTCGATGAAGAAGAAGTTCAACTACGAACTGTACGAAACGCTGCAAATGATCTCGATGTAAATTCATTTCGGAATAGGAGAGGTCCCATGATCTTAACCGTCTGTATGAGCCCGAGTGTCGACGTGACGATCGAGCTCGACTCGCTCAATATCGGAAAGGTGAACGTCGTCAAAAACAAGACGCTCTCCTTTACGGGCAAGGCACTCAACGTCGCGATCGGCGTTGCTCGCCTCGGAGCGGACGCGTACGCCACGGGCTTTATGTACAACGAGAACGGCGCGATGTTCGAGCGCGGGCTCGACAAAGAGGGCGTTCCCTTTACCTTTGTATGGAACAGCGGGCGCGTGCGCGAGAACTATAAGTGTATCGACAAGCGTTCCATGCTCACCGAGATCAACGACGTGGGCGCACAGATCGAGGGGGATAAGCTCGTGGAGCTCTTGGAGCTCATCCGCAGCTTCTCCGCCCGCTCCGATGTCACCGTGATCTCGGGCGGGCTTCCGCGGGGAGTGGACGCTGGATATTATCGCGAACTTTTCCGCGCGGTGGATAAACGGTCTCTCCGCATTGCGGACACGGAAGGCGCGAAGCTGTTCGCCGCATTGGAGGCGGGGATCGATCTCGTGAAGCCCAACCTCGAAGAACTCGAAGAGACGCTGGGAAGGGAACTCACGAGCCGCGACGATATGCTCGCGGGGTGCAGGGAACTTCTCGACCGCGGCGCACGGGCGGTGCTACTCTCCTTGGGAAGAGATGGCGCGGTGATCACGGACGGTTCCAAGAACTACTATTGCAAGAGCATCAACGTTGCGGTCAACTCCACGGTGGGGGCGGGGGACGCGATGGTCGCCGCCGCCGCAAACACGATGAGTCTCGGGGGAGATCTCCCCGATATCCTCCGCGCAGGGGTCGCCGCGGGCACCGCTTCGGTCACCACGTTCGGCACGATCTCGTTCACGAAAAGCAAGTACGAAGAGATCCTGTCTGGGCTCACGGTCACCGAATTCTGACGAAGGATCGTTCACAAAGCGGATAAATTTCCGTGTAACATTTTGCGCCCGATGTTTCATGCGCAAAAATCGTCAAAATTCGGCACAACCACAAGATATAGTGATTGCGAAAAAAATTTTTACAAAATATAGTGCCAAACGCTTGACATGTTTTCAGAGAAGTTGTATGATAGAAGCGTCCCTTTCGCGGGGACGCTTTTTCACCCCCGAAAGTTCGGGCAGCAAGGGAGGAGAATTATGAAGATCATCAAGCGCAACGGAAGCGAGGTGCCTTTCGACATCGAGAAGATCCTCAACGCGATCAGGAAGGCGAACAACGAGGTGAGCCTCGAAAACCGTCTTTCCGAGGCGCAGATCGAGGACATCGCGGAGAGGGTCAAGGCCCTGTCGGGCGACCTCAACCGCGCCGTCAACGTCGAGGAAGTGCAGGACTTCGTCGAGAATCAGATCATGGATAAGAAGGCGTTTGCCGTCGCGCGGAAGTACATCACCTACCGCTATACCCGCATGCTCGCCCGCCGCAACAACACGACGGACGATCAGATCCTCACGCTCATCGAGTGCAACAACGAGGAAGTCAAGCAGGAGAATTCCAACAAGAATCCCACCGTCAACTCCGTTCAGCGCGACTATATGGCGGGGGAAGTCTCCAAGGATCTTACCCGCCGCGTCCTTCTCCCTCCCGAGATCGTCGCCGCGCACGACGAGGGGATCATCCACTTCCACGATGCCGACTATTTCGCCCAGCACATGCACAATTGCGACCTCGTCAACCTCGAGGACATGCTGCAAAACGGGACGGTCATCTCGGGCACCTTCATCGAGAAGCCCCATTCTTTCTCCACCGCTTGCAATATCGCGACGCAGATCATCGCGCAGGTCGCCTCCAACCAATACGGCGGGCAGTCCATTTCGCTCACCCATCTCGCGCCTTTCGTCGAAATTTCCCGTCAGAAGATTCGGGGGGAAGTTGCCGAAGAGCTCAAAGATGTGGGGGTGACGGATGAAAAGCGCATCGCCCGCATCGCGGAAAAACGGCTTCGCGACGAGATCCGCCGCGGCATCCAGACCATTCAGTATCAGGTCGTCACTCTCCTCACCACCAACGGACAGGCTCCCTTCGTCACCGTCTTTATGTACCTCGGCGAAGCGCGGGACGAGAGGGAGAGGAAAGACCTTGCGATGATCATCGAGGAGACGCTCAACCAGCGCATTCAGGGCGTGAAGAACGAATCGGGCGTTTGGGTCACGCCCGCCTTCCCCAAGCTCATATATGTGCTCGAAGAGGACAATATCCGCGAGGGGAGCAAGTATTGGTATTTGACCGAACTCGCCGCGAAGTGCACCGCCAAGCGCATGGTGCCCGACTATATCTCCGAGAAGAAGATGCTCGAATACAAGGTCGATAAGAACGGCGAAGGGCACTGCTACACCTGCATGGGCTGCCGCAGTTTCCTCACCCCCTACATCGACGAGAACGGCAAACCCAAGTACTACGGGAGGTTCAACCAAGGTGTCGTCACCATCAACCTCGTCGATGTCGCGCTCACTTCGGGCGGGAACGAAGAACGGTTCTGGAAGATCTTCGACGAACGGCTCGACCTTTGCTATCGCGCCCTCATGTATCGCCACAACCGCTTGAAGGGGACCCTTTCGGACGCGGCTCCCATCCTTTGGCAGTACGGTGCGCTCGCCCGCCTCAAAAAGGGAGAGAAGATCGATAAACTTCTCTACGGCGGATATTCCACCATTTCGCTCGGCTATGCGGGGCTGTATGAGTGCGTCAAGTACATGACGGGCAAATCGCATACCGACGAGGAGGCGAAGCCCTTCGCCCTCGCCGTGATGCAGCATATGAACGACAGGTGCAAGGAGTGGAAGGCGAAGGAGAACATCGATTTCTCCCTCTACGGCACCCCGCTCGAAAGCACGACGTATAAATTTGCGAAGTGCCTCCAAAAGCGGTTCGGCATCATCCCGGGCGTGACGGATAAAAATTACATCACGAACAGCTATCACGTCCATGTCACCGAGAAGATCGACGCATTCACCAAGCTCAAATTCGAGAGCGAATTCCAGCAACTCTCCCCGGGCGGTGCCATCTCCTACGTCGAAGTCCCGAACATGCAGGACAATATCCCCGCCGTCATCGCGGTGATGCAGTTCATCTACGACAATATCATGTACGCCGAACTCAATACCAAGAGCGACTATTGCCAAGTCTGCGGATACGACGGCGAGATCGGGATCGTCGAAGAGGACGGCAAGCTCCTTTGGGAATGCCCGCACTGCCACAACCGCGATCAGTCCAAGATGAACGTCGCGCGGCGCACCTGCGGCTACATCGGCACGCAGTATTGGAATCAGGGCAGAACGCAGGAGATCAAGGAGCGCGTCCTTCACCTTTGAACTTGGGGCTTTTATGAATGTAGCCGAGATCAAAAAATACGATATCGCAAACGGAGAGGGAGTAAGAGTCTCCCTCTTTGTTTCGGGTTGCAGAAGGCACTGCAAGGGGTGCTTCAACGAGATCGCGTGGGATTTTTCCTACGGAAAACCCTTCACGGAGGAGACGGAGGAGGAACTTTTCTCCGCGCTCGCGCCCACGTATATTTCGGGGCTGTCTCTTCTCGGCGGGGATCCCTTCGAACCCGAGAACAGCTCCGCCCTCCTTCCCTTCGTCGAGAAGGTCAAAAAGGCTTTCCCTCAAAAGAACATTTGGTGCTATACGGGTTATACCTACGATATGGGGAAATTGAAGGAACCCCATGCCGATACGCCCGCCGCCCGCAAACTTTTGCAGCTTATCGATATCCTTGTAGACGGGCAGTTCAAAGAGGAATTGAAGGATATCCGCCTCAAATTCCGCGGCTCTTCCAATCAGCGCGTGCTCGATCTTAACAGAACGCGCGAAGAGGGGAAGCCCGTCTTGCATCTTCCGTAAAATTTCGGGCGCGGCATTGTTCGCGCCCGTCGTTTGACAAAGCGTCGAAAAGGGTATATAATCAAGGTCAAGGAGAAAACCATGAATAAATTACAGATGCGCAGGTATGCAAAACTTCTTGCAAAGACGGGGATCAACGTCCGCAAAGGGCAGTGGGTCGTCGTCAACGCCGAACTCGATCAACCCGAATTCGTCGAGATGGTCGTCGAGGAACTGTACCGTGCGGGGGCGGGGAAGGTCACCGTCGAATGGACGCACCAGCCCCTCGTCCGCACCCACTACAAATATCAGAAAGAGGAGACGCTTTCCGCCTTCCAGAAGTGGGAGATCGAAAAGCTCGAATATCGCAAAGAACAGCTTCCCGCGATGCTCTATCTCGAATCGGAGGATCCCGACGGGCTCAGCGGGATGGATCAGGAGAAGTTCACGCGGGTGCGCGGGGCACGTTCCAAGGTGACGAAGCCCTACCGCGACGAAATGGAAAACAAGTACCAATGGTGCATCGCCGCCGTCCCCGGCAAGGCTTGGGCGAAAAAGGTGTTCCCCGACCTCATGGTGAACACTGCCGTCGAGCACCTTTGGGACGCGATCCTGTCCGCTTCCCGCGCGGACGGCAACGATCCCGTCAAGGATTGGGCACGCCACAACGACGAACTCGCGCAGAAGTGCGACTATTTGAACCGCTTGAAGCTCGTTGCCTTGGAATACAAGTCCTCCAACGGCACGGATCTTCGCGTCGGGCTCATTCCGAACAGCCTCTTCAAGGGGGGCGGAGAGCAGACGGTGAGCGGCAACTTCTTCAACCCCAATATCCCGTCCGAAGAGATCTTCATCTCGCCCAAGGCGGGGGAAGCGGAGGGGATCGTGTATTCCACCAAGCCGCTCTCCTATCAGGGGGAACTCATCGAGAACTTCTCCGTCCGCTTCGAAAACGGCAAAATCGTCGAAGTCAAGGCGGAAAAGAACGGGCATTTGCTCGAAAAGATGATCTCGATGGACGAGGGCGCGAAGATGCTCGGCGAGTGCGCACTCATCCCGTACGATTCGCCCATCAACAATTCGGGCATCCTCTTCTACAATACCCTGTTCGACGAGAACGCCAGCTGTCACCTCGCCCTCGGTATGGGCTTCAACGAGTGTTTGAAGGGCTTTGAGGAGATGTCCCTCGAAGAGATCCATGCAAAGGGCATCAACGACAGTATGATCCACGTCGACTTCATGATCGGCAGCCGTGATCTCGAAATCGTCGGCGTAACCGCGAACGGGGCGAGGGTCCCCATCTTCAAAAACGGCAATTGGGCGCAATAAGAATAACTCTCAATATAGAGGCATACCATGATCAAGATCGATATTTTTTCGGGATTTTTGGGCGCAGGGAAGACGACGCTCATCAGAAAACTCGTCAAAGAGGCGTATGCGGGCGAGAAGATCGTCCTCATCGAAAATGAGTTCGGCGAGATCGGCGTAGACGGGGCGTTCATGCAGGACGCGGGCATCGAGATCACCGAGATGAATTCGGGCTGTATTTGCTGTTCGCTCGTCGGGGATTTCTCCAAGGCATTGAAGGAAGTCGCGGCAAAGTTCTCGCCCGATCGGATCGTCATCGAGCCGTCGGGCGTGGGGAAGCTCTCCGACGTGATTAAGGCGGTGGAGAGGGCAGCCGTCGAAAACAGCGAACTCAACGCCTTTTGCACCGTCGTCGACGCGAAAAAGTGCAAGATGTATTTGAAAAACTTCGGGGAATTCTTCCTCGATCAGGTGGAAAACGCGAGCTGTATCGTGCTCTCGCACACGTCGGATGCCGCCAAGACGGAGGAGGCGACAAAGCTCCTTTCGGAGCACACCAAGGCGACGGTCGTCACCACCGATTGGGAGAAGTTGACGGGGAAGGAGATCCTTTCCGCCATGGAGCAGAAGGATAGCCTCGCCGCCGAACTCAAAAAACTCGCCGATGAGGCGCGGGAAGATGATGATGACGATGACGACGAGCACGAACACCATTGCCACCATCACCACGACGATGATGACGATGACGACGACGAACACGAACATCACTGCCACCATCACCACCACGATGATGACGATGACGACGAACACGAGCACCATTGCCACCATCATCACCACCATGCGGACGAAGTGTTCACGAGCTGGGGCACCGAGACGGCGAAGGTCATTCCCGAGGAAAAGCTCCGCTCCGCGCTTTCCGCCCTCGACGGCGGCGCGTATGGCACCGTCCTTCGCGCGAAGGGTATCGTGAACGGCGGGGAGAAGTGGCTGTATTTCGATTTCGTCCCCGGGGAGATCGACATCCGTACGGGTTCGCCCGCGGTGACGGGTCGGCTCTGCGTTATCGGCTGTAACCTTTCGGAAGAAAAACTTCCTTCCCTCTTTTTTGAAGAATGACTGATCAAGTACCCATCTATCTCTTTCTCGGCTTCCTCGAATCGGGAAAGACAAAATTCATTCAGGAGACGTTCGAGGACGAGCGTTTCGATTCGGGCGAGAACACCCTTCTTCTCGTGTGCGAAGAGGGGGAGAACGAATACGATCCCGCCCGTTTCAAGGTGAAAAAATTCGCGATCGAGAACGTGGAGGAAAGCGAGCTCGAACTCGGGCACTTCCTTTCGCTCGACAAAAAATACCGCCCCGAGCGGGTCGTGATCGAATTTAACGGCATGCGCCCCCTCGACGCGCTCTTCGACGCGTTGCCCGATCGTTGGGTCATCGCGCAGGTGATGACCTTCTTCGACAGCACGACCTTCCTCACCTACAACAAGAACATGCGGCAACTCGTGTTCGACAAGATCCAAGTCTCCGATATGGTCGTGTTCAACCGCTATGTCCCCCCGATGAGCAAGGAAGAACTG
>CANPWF010000065.1 GCA_947581885.1 uncultured Clostridia bacterium | reverse complement strand
GAGCCGTAATAAACCCGAGAAGGGAGCCGCAAAAATATTTCAAAGAAAATTTTCTTCAAACCTCAAAGCAATTTTTTCTTCCGTTCCGTCGTTTGTGTTCCTTCCGCAAAAAATCAGGTCTCGGAGAAGCGGGCGCGTTTGAGGGAATAGGTCATGTATCCGAGGGACTGCGCGATGGGGTTCTCGATCTTCAACAGCACGTTGCGGTATTTGTTGTTGTTCTCCTGCGTGAGGGCGGCGTAGGTGAGCTTCCTCTCAGGCCCCGGTTGGGAGGCGGAATACCGAAGGGTGGCGACGTTCGCGCGGACGGTGCCGTTCACCGTCTCCGCCACCGTCCCGTCGGCGTTGAGGATATCGAAGGAGATGGTATTCTCGGGATCCTCGGACCCTGCGTTGAGGTCCACCGAAGTGGGGACGCTCGGGAAGGTGAGCACGGTGCACAGCCTCGTCTGCGGGTCGACAGAGCGGAAGGAGACGGCTTCATTCAATTCGAGCCCTCTGAGGGCGAAGAAGATCTGTTCGTTGTCGAGATAGGTCCCCGAGCCCGTCAGCTTGATGTCGTATTCGCTCGGCGTTGCGTCGTTTTCCGCGGGATGGGGGCTGAATTCCCCTTCGAGGGCGGGAAGCGTCGTGATGGAATACTTCGCCGTATCGAGCGTTTCCGAATAGTCGAAGGAATATTCGTAGTGATAAGGGGTATAAAGCGTCGTCTCGGACGGGTTGGCGACGGGCGCGTGCGAGGAGATATGTTTGTAGCTTTTCAAGGGGCGAAGGGGGTTCGTATGGTCGTCTACGCCGAAGAAGTACACCTCGGAATAGGTATGGTCGGTGAACGGTTCGCTCTCATGATCCCCGTACAGGAACTTGCCCGAGATCTCGAAGCGCGTTCTGAGCACATACATCTTCTGCCCCTCGTGCCCCTCGACCTGATCCGTCGTCGTGAGCTCGGTCACATAGCTTCCTTCCTGATAGGAGGCGTGATAGCCGTTCCCCTCGACTTCGTCGCGGAAGGTCACGGTATATTCGAGCCGTTCGTCGATGTCTGTGATCTGCTTTTGCATGGCACCCTTGTACCAATTCGCCGAGAGGGCGAGCGAACGCACCCCTCCGCCGCACGCACAGAGGACGGCGAGCGGGGCACAGGCAAGGAGTGCGAACAGGCGTTTTTTCTTCATGGAGACCTCCGAAGATAACTTCGCGGCTATTATAGCATATTTTTTTGATTTTGTAAAAATAAATGCGTAGAAATCTCCGAAATTTTTCGCCGAGTATGATATAATGGAAAAAAACAGACATGGAGAAGATATGACGACGGTGATCGGAGCGTCCACGCTCCGCGACGCGCTCGACGCACTCGCGCAGTGGGCGGAAAAACGGGAACGGGAAGGGGGGCGCAATCTCGTGTTCTGCGAGGACAGGCTCACCCTGCTTGCGGAGCGTGCCGTGCTCTCCCGCATCGGCGGCACGATGCGGACGGAAGTGACGACGTTCGCCCGCTTCCTTTCGGGAGAAAAGCGGGTGATCTCCAAACAGGCATCCGTGATGGCGGTCTCTTCCCTCCTTCGGACGACGGAGGGGCTCCGCGTGTTCGGGCAGCGGTCGGCGCAGGCGGTGTATGAAACGCTCGCCCAGCTCTCCGCCTCCTGCGTGGATGCCGACGCGCTCCGCATGGGGGCGGAAGAGACGGAGGGCACCCTTCGCGGAAAGCTCTTCGATCTCGCAACGCTCTTCGAAAAATACAACGACTTTTTGCGGGGAAGGGGACTTCTCGACGAGAACGGCTACCTCTCCCTTCTCCCCGAAAAGCTCTCCGAGGAATTGAAGGATGTCAACGTGATGTTCTTCGCCTTTCCCTCCTTCACCCGTCAAGCCCTCGAAGGGGTGCGGGCGGCGTGCCTCAATGCAAGATCTACTTCGGGCATTCTCATCGCGGGGGAAGGGGAGATCTACACGAATGAGGCGATAAGCGCGTTTGTCCGTATCGCCAAGGAGTGCGGGGAGACGAGAACGGTGCGCATGCCGTGCGAACTGCGAGGCGACGCGCTCTCCCTCCGCGGGGCACTCTTCTCGCCCGAAGTCTTTTCCCGCGCAAAACAGGAAGTGCATTCCATCCGCGCCTTCACCGCAAAGGACGAGGCGAGGGAGGCGGAAGCGGTCGCCGCGCTCATCAAGAAAGAGGTCTATGAAAAGGGAATACGGTTCCGCGACATCGCCGTGCTCGTGCCCTCCTCGGAGAGTTTTTTGACGGTCGGCAGGGTGTTCGACGCGTTCTCTGTTCCCTACTATGCCGACCGCAAGAAGCCCTATTCCGAGCACCCCTTCTGCATGTTCGCGCTCGACGTGCTCTCCGCCGTCTCGGACGGGGGAACGGGGGCTTCGATCGACGCTGTTCTCTCGGGATTGTACTTCGGGAACGCCGACGAATACCGCAACTATCTTCTGCGCTACGGCGGCTACCGCGGCGCGGTGAACCGCGAGATCAAATCGGGCGAGGCGGTGAAGGGATACGATCGGGAAGCCCTGCTCGCCTGCCGAGAAAAGATCCGCGCCATTTTGTCCCTTGTCCCCCGGAAGGGGACGGCGAACGTTTTCGTGCAAGCCGTTCGGAATTTGCTCGCATTCACGGACGCGGAGAGGGTCACCGAGGAACTTGCCTCCCGCCGCGACGGCGAAGAGCGGGCGTTTCTCTCCCTCGACACGCTCGACAAGACGCTCGAAGAATTTTCTTCCATTGCGGGGGAAGAAGTGCTCACCGCCCGCGAATTTTCCACCCTTCTTCGGAGCGCACTCGAAGCGATCGAAGTCTCCGTCCTTCCCCGCCGCGGGGACGCGGTGTTCGTGGGGGACATCACCGAGAGCAAGATCTCGGAGGCAAAGCTCGTGTTCGGCATCTCTTTGACGGACGCGCTTCCCCGCGTCTCGCAGGATACGGCGGTCATCTCGGACGGCGAAATGGAGCGGCTTTCCCGCCTCCGCGTGCAGATCGAGCCCGCGATCGCCGTCGTCAATGCGCGTGCCCGCGAGAGCCTTGCCCTCAACCTCTGCGCCTTTACGGACGAACTGTTCGTCTCTTGCCCCGAACGCTTCGGCGGCAAGGAAGCCCGCCCGAGCGAGGCGTTGAGCTATCTCCGCGGCGCGTTCCTTCTTCCTCCCCTTCCCGAGCTCTTCCCCTACGATTGCTGTGAACGGGTGCCCGCGCTCCTTGCCATGCTTCGCTATCGCGACCGCTACGAGCGGGGCATGCGGAGCGGAACGGGGAACACGGACGGCGAACGGTTTTCCGCCGTGCGGGAAGCCCTCATTGAAAGCGGAGAGGGGAGATTGGCGGAAGAGCTGCTTGCGGGCGGCGAAAAGAGGCCCGTGCCTTCCTTTTCCGATCTCGTCTTTCGGGGGGAGATCTCGCCCACCCTTCTCGAAAAGTATTTCGAATGCCCCTACGCGGGCTTTATGGAGCGTGCCCTTCGGCTGAAAGATCGGGAAGAGAGACGGGTCGTCGAGGCGGACGCGGGCAGTTTCGTGCATGAAGTGCTCGCCGCCGTCGCCGCTTCCTTCAACGAGGTAAAGAGCGAAGAGGAATGTAGAACGCTCGCCGGACAGAAAGCAAAAGAACTTCTCTCTTCCCCCCGCTACTCCGCCTTCGGGGATACGGGCGAAGGGGAATATACGGGCGAATGGCTGGTGAAGGAGTGCTCCGAAGTCACCGCCGCGGCGTATCGCCAACTCGCCGATTCCCTCTTCCGCGTGGAGGGGGCGGAGCGGGACGTAAGGCTCCCCATGCTCTCCATGAAGGGCAGGGCGGACCGCATCGACGGTTCGGAGGAGTACGTCCGCGTCATCGACTACAAGACGGGCGGTTTCGACCAATCGCCCACCGCCTACTATACGGGCAGAAGGTTGCAGCTCGAACTGTATCTTCTCGGGGCTTCCGAGGGAAAGACCCCTGCGGGCGCGTTCTATTTCCCCGCCGCCGATTCCTACACCAAAGAGGGGGAAGGGAAGTTCCGCATGCAGGGCTTTTTCAGCGAGGACGAAGAGGTGCGCCGCCGCATGGATCCCTCGCACACCGAGGGCAAGAGCGCGTATTACGACGGGGGCGGCGCGGGGAAGAACGGGCTCCCGAGCGAACGCTTTGAAAAGTTTCTCTCCTACGCCGTGCTCGTATCCGAGGGCGCGAAAGAGGAGATGAAGGCGGGGAACGTCTCGCCTTCCCCCTATGAGGGCGCGTGCGAATATTGCAAATTCAAGGGCATGTGCGGCTTTACGGGCGTGCCGAGAAAGGCACCCGCGGCAACGTGCGCGGAGATCGCCGCCATCGCCGAAGGGGCGCGGGAGGAAAAACGATGAACCTTACCAAAGAACAAGAGGCCGCCATTTCCGCCCGCGGGCAGGTCATCGTCTCCGCCTCGGCGGGGAGCGGCAAGACCTTCGTCATGATAAAGCGGCTCGTCTCCCTCATTCTGGGGGGCGCGGACGTGCGTTCGGTGCTCGCCGTCACCTTCACCGAGAAGGCGGCGGCGCAGATGCGGGACAGGCTCCGTTCTGCCCTCATCGAAGGGCTCGGGAGTGCGACGGGAGAGGACAAAAAACGGCTCAAAGAACAGCTCGCCGCCCTTCCCTTGGCGCAGGTAAGCACCCTCCATGCCTTCTGCGCCCGCCTCGTGCGTGCCAATTTCTTCCTCGCGGGGGTAGACGCTTCCTACCGCATCATCGCCCCCGACGACCCCGTGGGAAGCGCGCTCCGCTCCCGCGCCGTCGACGAAGTCCTCGAGGACGCTTACGAGAAGAAGGACTCTGATCTCATGGCACTTCTTCCCGTGTATTTCCGCAAAAAGGACGCTCGTTTGCGCGAACATATCCTCACGTTATACGACAAGGTGCGCGAAAACGCGGACTACAAGGCTCTCCTTTCTCCCCGTCCGTCCCGCTATGAAGAGGGGTGCGAAGAGGTGAAAAAGGACTTCCTTCGCCGTATCGAAGAGGCGTGCCAAAGGGCGGAGCGGGCGGCGGCTTTTCTCGAAGGGAACAAGCGGGCGGAACTCGTCGCCAACGCTATCTTCGAGATCGGGGAAAATCTCCGTGCGCCCGATCTCTTCACCATGATCTCGCGGGCGGAAGGCTCAATCCCCACCATGCCGAGCAAGGCAAAGGCGGAGGGGGAGACCTTGCAAATGCTCAATCTTCTCTCGTCCGCGGCGGCGGAGACAAGAGGCATTCTGCGGGAATTGAACGCCTTTTTATCCCCCGAAGAGGAGAAAAACAGATGCCTTCTTGCCGAACGGTGCGGGGACGCGCTCTGCTCTCTCGTCTCCCGCTTCGACGACGCGTATTCCCGCCTCAAAGAGGAGGAGAACGTCCTCGACTACAACGACCTCGAACATCTCGCCTTGAAGGTACTCTCGGACGAGAACACCCGCGCCGAACTCTCTTCCCGCTATCGGTATGTGTTCGTGGACGAATATCAGGATATCAACCCCGTGCAGGACAGGATCCTCTCCGCTTTCGGCGGCGGCGACGTGTTCTTTGTCGGGGACAGCAAACAGGCGATCTATGCCTTCCGCGGGAGCAATTCGGGCTTTTTCGATAAAAAGACGCAGACGCTCCCCGTTTCTCTCACTCTCTCCGAGAACTTCCGTTCCTCCTCCGCCGTCTTGCAGGCGGTGAACGACGTGTTCGCCTCGCGGGAAGGATATCTCCCGATGCGGGGCGGCGCGAGATACGGGGAAAACAGGGGGGAAGTGAAGTTCGTCGAAGTCGCAAAGACGAGTGCGGAGAAGCCCGAAAATCGCGGTGTTTACACCGTTTTAGGGGACATGGGTGCGGAAAAACCCGATCCCACCGCCGAACGCGTCGCCGCGCTCATCGAGGAAGAAGTCTCTTCGGGAACCTACTTCGATGCCGACCAAGGGACAGAAAAGAGGGTAACCTTCGGCGACATCGCCGTGCTCGTCCGCAAGCGGTCGTCCCTCGCCTCCGAGATCGTCCGCGCCCTCGAAAAGAGGGATATTCCCGTCACCACCACCAACGAGGTCAATGTCTGCGATTTCTTCGAGGCGCGGCTGGTGCTCGACGCGCTCTCCTATCTCGACAACGCCGAGCAGGACATCCCGCTCGCAAGTTTTCTTCTGTCCGCGGCGGGGGGGATGACGGAGGAAGAGCTCGCCGAGATCAGGCTGAAAACCTCTTCATCTACCTTCCGCGAGGCGTGCAGAACATATGCGGAGGAGAGGACGGACGGGATCGCGGAAAAGCTCAATTCCTTCTTCCGACTCACCGAATCCCTTCGCGATTACGCGCGGACGCACAACGCCGCGGAGACGGCGGGGGTACTTTTGTCTCTTGGATTGGAAGCGCAGATCGCCTCCAAGCGGGACGGGGAACTCCGCCTTGCGCGGGTGCGGCGGCTGCTCGCCGAAGCGGAATCGTGCGGGAGCGTGCATGCCTTCCTCGCCCGCCTCAAAGCGACGGGGAACACCCTCCGCTATGCGGGCGGGGACGCGGAGGGCGCGGTGAAAGTCGTCACCATGCACGCCTCCAAGGGGCTCGAATACCCCGTCGTGTTCCTCGCGGGGATGGACGAGACCTTCCACAGCGTCGATTCGGACGAGATCCTTTGGACGGACCGTTTCGGGCTCGCTTTGAAGAGCTATGACGTGAAAAAGAAGATCGTCTCGGGGAATATCCTGAGAAGGGCTTCCATCCTCGTTCGGCGGGAAGAGGAGTGCGTGGGGGAGAGGAACCTTCTCTACGTCGCCATGACCCGCGCGAAGTACCGCCTCTATCTTCTCTTCGAGGAGAGGGACCGCTCGGTACCCCCCTTCACCCCCAACCGCTATTCCGAACTCATCGATTGCTCCGCCTGCGCCGACTATTTCGTGCGCGAAACGGGGGGAACGGAGCCGCCCAAACGGGAGATTTTGCCCATCGCCCCCGACCCCGCGGGGAAGGAGAAGGTGCTCTCTTGCTTCCATATGCCCTACGCCTTCGCGGGGGCGGCGGATACGCCCGTCAAGAGCTCCGCGACCGACCTTCTGCGCCAAGGCGAAGAGGACTTCGAACGGGACGAAGAGGCGAAATACGGCACCTCCGCCGAGATCGGGACGGCGTATCACGCCTTCCTGCAATACGTTCGCTTCGGCGAGGACGTGAAAAAAGAGCTCGAACGGATGGAAGAAGAAGGGCTCCTTTCCAAAGAACAAATAGCATTGCTCGACGAAAAGAAACTTCGCGCTATCCTCGCCCTGCCCTGCATGCAGCTCAAAGGGAAAACGATGTTCCGCGAACAGAAATTCCTCCTGAAACTTCCCGCCCGAGAGATGCTTGGGCTCGATTCGGACGACGAGGTCATCTATCAGGGCGCGATCGACCTTCTCGTCGAGGAGAACGGAAACTACCGCATCGTCGATTACAAGTTCTCCGCGCGGACGGACGAGAGCCTGAAAAGGCACTATGCCCCGCAAATTTTGCTCTACAAGAAGGCGACGGCGAAGATCTTGGGGGCGAAGGAAGAGGACATAACGGCGACCATCGTCAACCTCGCCCTGCTCCGCGAGATAAAAATGTGAAAGAATTCGCCCTTTCCCGACAAAATCCTCAAAAATTCTCCCGCTTCCCTCGGCTATCCTTGAAGCGGGAGTTTTGTTTATGGAAATCTTTTTGGCGTGGTTGAACCTTTGCGCCCGCGTGCCCGCATGGGTGCCCCTTCTTCTCTTGCCCGCCCTCGTGCCCGTATCCGCGATTTTTTGCGGACTTCTTCGGAGGAAGAAATTCTACCTTCCGACCGTTTCCCTTCTCGGAGCCGTCGGGGGATTTTTGATGGCGTGCGGAGAAGTTCCCGCCGCGTTCTGCTATCTTTTTCTCTTTTTCGTTCTCGGGATCGGCTGTTTTCCCTTCACGTTCCTGAAAATTCCGAAAAAGGGGGAGCGAAAGAGCCGCGCGGAGAAGTTGTACGGCATGTTCCGCGAGGAGGAAGAGGTGCTTCGTCCCCCCAAGGTGAACTGCTTCGAGCCCGCCAAAGCAGAAGAGGGGACGGACGTTACGCACGCGAAATCCCTCATCGCGAAGTTGGAGCGGGAAAAACTCTCTCCCGCCGACCGCCTCGAACTCGACGCGCTCTCCCGCACCGTGCAGGCAGCGGGTACCCGCCCGCCCGATAAGGAGACGGGCGAACTTTTAAGCGACGCGCTCGCGTCCGTTCTGCGCCTCACCGCAAAATACAAGCTCTAAGGCAGGTTGGTGAGGGTGTTTACGGCGAGGGCGAGGAGCCTGTTTTTCCGCCGTGCCAACGATAAAATTTCGGGGGAAACGCGCTCGCCCGCCTCGGCGATGAGCACGCCTTCCGAATCGTACACGGGCTTTTTTACCCGCTTTCCGAGAAGATTACAGCGGAAGGGTTCTTCCCTTTGAGGAGGAACGATCTCCTTAACGGGAAGATCTTGCTGTTCGGCGGGGGCGATCTCCTGCTTTTGCGCGGGAGAGACGGGCTTTTTGCGGCGTTTGGGGCGGGCTTCGGGAGAGGGATAGACGATCGCGCCGCTATTTATCAGGGCGCAGAGGGCGGGGACGCTCGTGCGCACGCCGTCGAGCTCTTGTCCG
>CANPWF010000064.1 GCA_947581885.1 uncultured Clostridia bacterium | reverse complement strand
GCGGACGAAGCTCCCCCCGCGATCGTCTCGGTGTATCTCGGCGATCAGCTCGGAGCCCTTGTCGACAGCATCGTCTTGGGGAAGGCGTATGTGCCGAAGAAGGCGGTCCCCGGCTCCATCGGGGTGCCCGAGAGCCCCATCTTCCCCATCGACACCACCGACCGCAACCGCACTTCCCCCTTCGCCTTTACGGGCAACAAGTTCGAACTGCGCATGCTCGGCTCGCAGGCCTCCGTCGCCGACCCCAACATCGTCCTCAACACGATGGCGGCGCAGCTCTTCTCGGAGGCGGTCGACGCGCTCGAAGGGGCTTCGGATTTTTCGAAAGCCTGCAAACAGTACACCGAAAAGCTCTTGAAGGAGCACTACCGCGTCATCTTCAACTACAACGGGTACGGCCCCGATTGGGAACCCGAGGCGGAGCGACGGGGACTTCTCAATCATAAGACGACGGCGGACGCGGTGCCCGAGCTCTGCAAGCCCGAGAACATCGCTCTCTTCGTGAAACAGGGCGTTTACACCGAGAAGGAAGTGCTCGCCCGCGCGAATATTCAGCTCGAAAACTACACCAAGACCATCAACATCGAGGCAAAGACGATGATCGAGATGGCGACGCGGGACATCTTCCCCGCCGTGAACGGATATCTTTGCGAGCTGTGTTCGGTGATCGCCGCCAAGCGTGCTGTGAGCGATTTTATCCCCTGCTCCGCAGAAAACGAACTCGTGGAGAAACTTTCCCGCATGAACGACGAATTCTACAAGGCGGTGAAAAAACTTGAAAAGGACCTTTCCGAGATCCCTTCGGGCGACGGGCCCGCTTCCATGAAGATGGCGCACGTCATCGTGCCCGACATGGATACGGTGCGCCGCCTCGCCGACGGCATGGAGACGATGTGCTCCGCCGACTATTGGCCCTTCCCCACCTATTACGACCTTTTATACAGCGTAAAATAAACCCTTCCCCGCCCTTTTACGGACGGGGAAGTTCTTCTTATCGAAAAAGCGTCCCGAAAGAGACGCTTTCGCTTTGATCATTTGGAAGATTTGCGGAACACCGAGGGCGTTACGCCCGTAAGTTTTTTGAAGAACCTCGTGAAGTAGTAGATACTCTCGAAGCCGAGCTCGTCGGCGATGTCCGAGACGGATTTATCCGTCGTGAGCAACTTATCCTTGGCGAGCGCGACCTTCTTCGAATTGATGTACCCCACGATCGTGAAGCCCGTCTGCCGCTTGAATTCCTTGCAAAGCGTCGAACGGTTGGTGCAGAAGATGAAGGCGAGTTCGTCGATGAGGATCTTCTGGCAGAAGTTTTCGTCGATGTAATCGATAACTTCGATTACGGATAAGTTATAACCCCCCCCGTTTGTTTCCGCCTGTTCCGTTTCGGAATGGGAGAAGCGGCGGAGCAGCCCGATGAGGAAATATTCGAGCAGGATCCTGAGCATCTGCTCGGTGCCGACGGGCACTTGCTCCTTCTTCTTCATGTCGAACACGGGCACGTCGTAGGGCGGTTCGAAGAGGCTCCGCCCCTCCTTGACGATCTCGGCGAGCTTCTTCACCTCCGCCTCTCTGAGAACGGTGGGCGCACGGGAGAGAAAATCGATGCTCTTTCCCGTGCAGGTGAAGCCGACGATGATGACGATGGGCGTTGTATCCTTGGAGCAGAAGAAGGAATGGTACTCGTCGGAGCGGTGGACGATGAGCTCGCCGTTTTTGAGCTTGCCGCTGTAATCCTCGCTGACGATATCGAGCTCCCCGCGCGAGACGTACACCAATTCGTAGAACGGGTGACGGTCTTGCTCGGTGTGGAAGTCGTTCTCGAATTCGAAGAAGTGGACGTTGACGAGCCCCGTGATGCTGAGCGTATCGCTGAGTTCCTTGATGTTGAACTTCATGATCAAAATATTACCACTTTTGCGGGGAGCTGTCAATACCTATTCACGATAAGTCAAAAAATATTTACACATTTACTATTCATTCATGGTGTTTTTGGTGTATAATGTGTTAAAACATGACAAGGAGCCATGAAAATGAATCGAGTTTGTATCCCCGATCACGAATATCATGAGAGGATCGCACGTGCCGCGGAACTTGTAAAACAGCGCGGGTTAGACGCGATGCTCGTCGTCTCCACCGAGAGCGACTATGCGAACGCGCGGTATTTCTCGGGGTTCTGGCCGCTGTTCGAGCGGGCGGGCGTTGTGATCGGCGCGAACGGCAAAGCCGCTCTCATCGCAGGTCCCGAATCGGCGATCTTCGCCAAGGACTTCGGGAGGCTCGACAAGGTGTTCGTCTTGAAGGAATTCCGCGAATCCGCCGATCCTTCCTATCCCGAACTCGTGCCCGACACCTTCCGCGACGTATTCCGCTATGTGGGCGTAACGGGCGAGAACGTGCGCATCGGGCTCGGGAGCTACGTCGAATGCACCCTTCCCGTGCTGGACGGGCTCAAAGAGGCGTTCCCCAAGGCGGAGATCGTGAAGTGCAACGACATCATGGTCGCACTCCGCAGTATCAAGAGCGAGAACGAACTCGCCTGCATCCGCGAGGGCTTCCGCATCATCGAACTTGCGACGGACGAGGTCATCAAGGCGTTGCACCCCGGCGTTACCGAGTTGCAAATGGTGGGCGTTGCCCAGCGCGTCATCTACGAAAACGGCGCGGAGTACGAAGGGCTCCCCATGTACGTTTTCAGCGAATCGAGCACCCGCCATGCCATCAGCCGTCCGACGTATAAGACGATCGGCAAAAACGATATCGTCCAGCTCAACCTCTCGGCGAAGGTGGACGGCTACTCCCCCGCAATCGGCATCCCCGTGGCGATGGGGAAATTCGAGGGCGAAAAGAGAGAGCTCGTCACGTTCTGCAAGAAGATGCACGATTGGACGACGGAAAAACTCAAAGCAGGCATTCGTGCCGATTCCGTCGCCAAAGAGTTCTACAAAAAGTTCGTCGAGGCGGGCTACAAGCAGAATTACGTCTACGGCCCCTGCCACGGCACGGGCATGATCGAAGTCGAAGCCCCTTGGATGGAGACGATCTCGGAGTACGACCTCGAAGAGAATATGACCTTCCAGATCGATACGTTCATTTCGGGGTCGACGTTCGGCTGCCGCTGGGAGAAGGGCATCGCCATCAAGAAGGGCGGCGTAGAATCCTTTACCGATTATCTCGACAAGAAAGGATTGATCGAACTCGGACGTTGAGGTGAAACATGCGTCCCATTGGGAAAAAATATTGGGTGATCCCCGATTGCGAGCTCCCGCCCGCGGGGGACGGAAAGCTGAAAGGGCACGAGAGCGTGATCGTCGTAAACGACTCCGATAGGCCCGCGAACATCGCCGTAAAGCTGTTTTTCGCCGATAAAAATTGCCATCACGGCATCAATTGGCGGGTAGAACCGCAACGGGTGAAGTGCTTCCGCATGAACGACATCGGGGACATGTGCGGCTTTGAAGTGCCCCTCGAAACGCAATATGCGATGAAACTTTCGTCCGACGTGCCCATCGTCGTGCAATACGGTCGGCTCGACAATCGGCAGACCAATCTCGCCTACTATACGACGCTTGCCTTTTAAGGAGGGAATCATGTTCCTTGCATCATCCTTCCCGCGTGAAGCGGAGAAAGTCCAAAAGAAGAATATCCCCCTCGTCCTCGCGGGCGGGACCGTCGAATACCACGGTCCGCACTGCGCGTTCGGGTGCGATACGCTCATCGTCGAAGGGCTCCTTGCCCGCCTCGCCGAAAAGAAGGAGATCATGGTGGCTCCGAGCATCCACTATTCCCCCGCAAGCTATGCCGTCGGCGGGAGAAAGAGCGGCACCGTGCATGTTCCCGAACGCGCCTTCGAGGATTACGTCTACTACGTTTTCAAAAGCTTTTTGTATGCGGGGTATCGGAATATCTACGTCGTCATTCACCATCAATTCGAACAGGAAAACGAGATGCCGATGACCCTCTGCTATCGCTTGGCAGCCAAACGGGCGACGATGGAATTCCTCGAAGAGACCATGGGAGAAGGCTGGTGGGGCAGCGAAAATTACTCCGATTACTACGAGAACTTGGGCGGCACGGACGATCCCTTCTCATGGATCAAAGTGATCCCGACGATGAGCAAGGAAGTGCAGAACGCGACGGGATACGACCATGCGGGCGAGTTCGAAAGTTCCCTTCTTATGGCACTTTATCCCGACTGCGTGGACTTAAACCGTATCGACGAGAAGAAGCATTGGTTCACCGAGAGCGCGAGAAAGGCCAACAGAGCCCTCGGCGAAAAGATGGCAACCCTCTCCCTCGAATACTTGGATAAGACGATCAAATAATTTTTTGATAAGGGAAGCCCCGAGCGACGGCTCGGGGCTTCCCGTTTCCCGCCTTTTTTCTCATCCCCGCAGGGCTTTCAATTCAAAGAGCATGCTTTGAAGATTCCAAAGTTTTTCGATGAGCGTCACCTGCGTATAGTTATAATGGTTGGTGATCTCGAAGCCGATGCGGGCATCCTGCGCCGAAAGGGCAATGAGCGTTTTCGTATTTTCGTATTCCTCATGAAGGACCTTTTCGATCCCCTCTTTGTTGCCGATCAAATCCTTTTTGAGGGCGACGAACTCGGCATGTTTGAAGGCGGAGAAGAAGTGTGCATAGGCGGCTCCCGCTACGATTTTCAGCTCTTCGACGAGGGCATTCCCGTGAACTGAACTTAAAATTTCCAACCCCATGTGCCATTTTTCACACAATTTCCCGTATTGACGGGTATACGTTCCGAGCCCGTACGGCGAAGCCCAAACCTCGTCGTCATCGAAGGAGAAGCACACCATCGTGGACTTTCTCCCATCCGCATAAAGCGACCAAAGGTTGGCGGGCCCGAGCGTCTGCGCACCGTTGTAAAGACTGCTGAGCGAAAACGGATATTCCTCGAATCCTTCGCGGAAACAGCGCATCGCCGCTAAAACCTTTTCCGCGTCCTCGCCGTATACCTTTTTCACATAGGAAGCAAGGGAAAACTTCCCCTTCCCGCACGCCATGGAGCACGCCGCCAAGCCGCCGCCCGGGTATCCGCCGAGGCTCCAACCCATCATCAGTCCCTTTACGCCGAGCTTTTTCAAATTCTCGATATGATCGGTCATCATGTCGAATACGGGGAGATAGGGCACGGCGGAGAGCTCCCAACTGTTATTGACTTGAATCTTCGCCCAAACGTTGTGTCCCCTCTCTTTTGCATATTGAAGGCACCGTTCGGCGTATTCCCCGGGTCCGATGACCGAAATGGAATAATCGATGATGTTGGAAGAAACGCCCCCGCGGGTGAACAGTTTGTCGAATTCGCTCACGCACATTACGTCGACTTCGGGGTCGAGGAGTTCGATACCATTGCATTCGTCACCCTTCTCCCAGCCCATGTATTCCGCCCAGCCCCAGATGTTGGCGATGTACTCAGTCGTTTTGCTTCCCGCCTTCACGGCGCGGCAAAGGAGATTGTTGAGCTCCGCCACGACCTCGTACGCCTTCCGTTTGGAGCAGACGGGGCAGTCCGTCGCTTTGCCGTTTGCATAGTAGCAGTGCGTCGGGTTCTCGCTCATGGTGATGGTGAAGATCCCTTTCAGGTCGGGCACGGACGAGACGACGAACTTCACAGCGTCATAGAGATATTGTTGAACTTCCCTGTTCGAAGTACACAGGCAGTACTCGTTCTCCCCCACCTTGTGTCCGCGGAGCGCGGGATATTTTTCGAAGAAAGAAGAAGGCAGGCTGCGCGGTTCGTTGAGGTAGAGATAGATGCCGATGCCGAAAGATTTGCACCGCTCGACGAGTTTCTTCAAATTGCGGATACGAACAGAAAAGTCGGGCGAATAGCTCTCGTCAAAGGGGAAGGGCGCGAGGGCGCGAAGGGTCTCGGATAGCCAAATGCCGTTGACACCCGTATCCGACAGGCGGCGAAGGTATTCTTCCGAATAGTCCATGAGCTCGTCGTCGAGCAGTGCCCCCGTGTACCGCGCCGAATAGGCGGAGACGAAGCGATCCCCGATGGCGAAATCCGTCTCCTCACACCGAACAACTTCCCCGCGATAAAAATCGAAGGGCTTTACGGTGCGCGGGGTATACGTATCTTCGATGAGCTCTTTGAGCTTTTGCAATTTTTTATGATCGGCGGGCGGGTCGTTGTAGACGGGCGGGTCGAATGCAGGCTTTGCGCCGAGCTTCACATCGAGGAAATCGTACTCCTTCAAAAGCGTTTCGAACTCTTCCCGCGAATAGTCGAGAGAGTCGGCAATCGAATCGTTCGGGAGGATGTCCCAATTGTTGCGGATGATGGTTACAAAGCCCTTTTCCCGCCATATGGGATCGAATTTGTAGCGATCCAGCCCGATCTTTGCGGCGAAGCATTCGACCTCCTCGGGGGTCGTATGAATGGCTTTCGCGATCTTCTCGCTCGGAACGAGGGCATAATTCCGAAGGATGACCTTCTCCCATCCGAACAACGTCATGTCGTTTTTTGTTCTCATCTTTTTACCTTGAAAAGTCTGCTGCCGTGGCGGGGAAGTTGAACGCGGAGAGATCTTGCCGTCCACCTTTCCCCCGTCCAAACGTCCTCGTATTCGTGTTCGCCGAAAAGCCCTATTTCTCTGTTTTCAAAGGAGATCTCTTTGGGTTCTTCGTCGGCGTTGAAGAGTGCTACCGTCTTAAACGTTCGGTCGGGCGCGTCGAAGGCGGAATTGATCCAAACGATTCGGGGAAGCTGTTCGCCGTTTTTCCGATAATCGTACTGCGCGAAGAACACATCCTCGCCGCAATTTAAGTATTTCGTCGCGACGCGAAGGCGGGCAAGGCGGCGGTCGTTTTCGTCCACGCGGGAAAATCTCCCCGAAATCTCGACGAGGGTGCGGGTGATGATCTGGAAGTTCACCCAAAAATCGAAATCCTCGTCCGAAAGTCCGTGCAGCATGCCGATCGAATCGCTGTTGGGGATGAAGAGATCCCCCGTGTGCGTGGAGAGCATGGCGACCGTCCAGAACATCACCGTTTTCACGTTCTCCCACTTGCCCGAACCGACATCGAGCCCGTAGCGGTAGTTGTTGAAATATCTTCCGACGAAGGGGTTGCCCATCGAAATATCGCAACCCGTGGTGACGAACCCGTTTTCTCCCAATCTCTCGCGGAGGGCTTTCATGAACCACTCCCTCCACTCGTGCGCCGACTTGTGCTTTTCGCGGAGAAGGTCGTGCTTATCCTCGAACGCGTACGTCCAAAAATCGAGCTTGATGCCCTCGAAGCCGTATTCCTTGATGAAGGTATCGAACGCATGCAGCATATACTCCCGTGCCTCTTTCACGCTCGGATCGAGGGGGGATGTATCCTTGATGCGATAGCTCAAATCGAGGAACCACTGCGGCTTTTCGCGGAAGATCAAAGAGTTCGCGGGGCACAAGCCCCCTACCCAAATGGCAGGGCGAAGCCCGATTTTTTTCACTTCGTCGGCGTAATGTTTGAGGCCATTGGGGAACTTCTCTTTATCGATCCCCTCTTTGTCGTACGGAACGCCCAAACCGTGTGCGAAGAGGTCGACGTTCTTCTCCGCATTGGCGGAATAGCCGTCGTCGAGTTGGAACCATTCGACGCTCGGGAAGAGCCTCTTCACCGCCCTCGCCTCTTCGAGCAGCATCTCTTCGGAGACATCGCGGTAGATGCCGTCGTTCCAGCTGTCCCAAATCAGCGTGTGGCGGTTGACGTTGCCCCCGCCCGCCCCTTTGATCCGCAGGCGAAGTTCTTCCGCATAAGGGGAAAAGATATCGTTGATGTCGTCCGCGCGGTCGGTCTCCCCGAGAAAGAGCTCATCGGAAAGTTCCTCGCTCGGGGAAAGGACGCGGGCATCGATCCCGTTGAAGGAAGAATACACCTCGACGACGAGTCCCCCCCCGACGTGCCTTGCGCGGTAGTTGTGAAAAAAGATATCCTGCGAAAGGCTTCCGAAGATCAACCCCCTCTTCGTTTTATAGTTGGAAAAGAGGATGGCGGGGAACTGCTGATACGGGCAAGAACAGATCCTGTCCGAAAGGATATCGACATCCGTCCACTTTCTGCTTGTGGCGATTGGAAAGACGGCGTTTGCGGGGTTTTCGGGGAAAGCCCTGTCGAAGTCCACGGGAAGGGTGAGCGTGCAAAAGAGCCTCGCATTCTCGTTGGTGTAGTAGTAATCCTCGGCGGGCTCCGCATTCTCCCCGAAGGAGATATCACCCACCGTTAAAAGGAGCTCTTTTAAGAGCACTTCTTCCTTGGAGTTATTCTTCACCGTGCGGCGAAAAACGACGCCATGTGCCGTTTTTTCGAGATGACAGAAGCACAAGAGCTCCCCGCTCGCAAAGTAAGAAGTTTGAAAAGCAACTCCACCCGCAAGCCCATGAAACATGGACCTGTGGGTGGAACCGTACTTTTTGAAATTCATCAGATGCTATCCACTTTCACAACGGTATGCGTCTCGCGGGATTCGTCGGCAGCGTACACGCAGAGGTGCCCGTTGACGGAATCCGCGATCGCCGTATAGGCGGGAGAGGGCTGTTTGCCCTGTACCATTTTGAGGAAGTCGTCGACGAGCCTTCCGTCGCCGCCCATGTGCCCGAAGTTCACGCCGAGCTCGCCGCTCAG
>CANPWF010000063.1 GCA_947581885.1 uncultured Clostridia bacterium | reverse complement strand
GCAAGGACGCGCTCGTGCCGCCCAAGGAATAAACAGAATAAGGCGGGACGACTGCGCTCAACATGACGTGGGGGCGCACGTCATCCTGAGCGGAACGGAGTGAAGCCGAAGGACGGACGTGCGCCCGCGTGTACGCACCCCCACCTCATTTCGAGCAGAGCGAAGCGGAGTCGAGAAATCTCGCACGGTTGCCAACACACATGTAGGTATGGAGGGTGGCGAGATCCTTCACTGCGTTCAGGATGAGGTGCGGGGGCGCACGTCATCCTGAGCGGAACGGAGTGAAGTCGAAGGACGGACGTGCGCCGTGCGGTGAAGGAGGCGCAAAAAAATTCTGCCCCGACCGTGAGGAGGAAGGGGCAGAGTGTGATAGTGTGATGCGGAAATTGCGTCAGGCGGTGACGGTGCGTTTGCGGGGGTCGGTTTGGGAGAGGAGCGCGGTCATCGCAAGCGCGGGGGACGCAGCCGAGAGTGCCGCCTCAAGCGTGGTGCCGTCGGGCCATTCTCCATCCCACAAGCTGTTCGCCTTCGCATCGATGAGCGACTGTTTGAGCGCTTCGATGTGGTTTTCTTCCCTGCCGCTGTCGGGGTGTTCGGGGTCATAGCCCTTGTTGACGAGCGTCATATCGCGGTAGACCTTCTGCGTGTGCCAAAGGATATGGGCGTCATTTCTGATCGGATCTCCTTCGCCGTCGACATCGAGATATTGACACAACAGGCGGATATCGCGCTCATTGGAGAAGAGTTTCCCAAGTTCGGGACGACTGAGCACAAGCTTAATTCTGCTATGGTAGTTACCGGCCGAAGGTGCGTCAACAAATCCGCCGTCGGTACTGTTTTGAGCATTATATGTGTATGCCGTTATAAGCCCATTACCAAACATCTGACTGACAAGATCCGAGCCGTATAAGGGCCGCGCCAATTTCGCGTCCGTATCATTCTCCAAAGCATTAACGTACGCGCTTCCGTCCCACCCTTTGATGGCCCCGGCCAAACCGCCGATCGGGGCAGCGTCGGCCCTCTTCGTTTCCCCATCAACACCGGTGTCCACAATAACAGGATTCACATAAATACCTTTATACCCGTCGTAGACCTTGGTACTGCTATTCATTGTGACTGTTCTCTCCTTGCTACCGAACCATTCAACATAATTACCGATTTTTGTTTGACCGCAGTATTGTGAACCGCCTAACACTTTGGTGATTTGCTCAATCATGGCATCTGCGCCGCCGAGATTTTTCCCGATTTGATCCATTAAGCCTTCAATATTGTTATAATTCAGCGCGTCTAAGAAGCCCTTGATGTAAACCGTATGGTACTTGGAAGTTGCCTTGTCCGAACTACCTTCTATCGAAATGCCCTTCGTTGCGTTGACGATTGCCACATTTTCAAAATAAACCGACCAATACCCTCGGGTGGCGGCGGGATTACTTGCCTCGTTCCACAACTGTACTGCCTGCACGGCAACGTTGCGGAGCACGGAGTTCTTGATCGTCATACTGCCGCCCTTCGGGTTCATCTTGCTGTAATTTTGCAGGTCGGTATAGTAGACGTTCTTGATATTAAAGAGAATTGCAAATTGCGCGGAGTTTACCTGCGTGGCATCGTTTCTTCCCTTCATCGTCATGTTGTAGAGACTTGTGAAATGCGTTGCGTTGCCTGTGTTTTCCTGTCCGCCGTGGTTCATCATGCCGCCGGTGGCCGAGGAGCCTGTGCCCACGATCATCTTGTTCAGCGAATTTAAGTTGACCTGATAGCCGTTGCCGTAAACGGTATCTTTGGCATATTCCTTCGGGCTGCTCCCGTTTGCCTGTACGAACACCTTATTCATAATTTGGTCGTTCTGCTCGGCTTCGGCTTTCTTGTCCTCGTTGTCGTCGAGCTCACCGTTGCCGAACAAATTCTCATGCAGTACAACTTTTTGGTTGTTGTAGTAACCCGTCGCGTTGAACACGTTGACGAGGGTGGTATCTTCGAGCACGTTGAAGTTGAAGAAGGCGTTCACCTTGCTATCCTGCGCACCGTCGCCCGCCTCCAAACGGAGGTAGGAGAAGGCGTTTTCGGAGGGCTCGACCTTCGCGCCCGCGATCCCGTATGCGGCATCAAGGGGGCTGTTCCAATTTTGCTTCCCGCCGAAGTTGCCGAAATAGTCGTTCTGAATGTCCGTCTCGGAGAGCCCGCCGAAGTTGCCGAAGTAGATATCCGCCTTCCCGTCCGCGGCGAACAAGTCGACCCACGGCACATGCGGTTCGGCGACGTACTTGCCGCCCTCCGCGATCGTCGTTCCCCCCTCTTCCGAAAGGGTGGAATAGGTGCCGTCGTTTTTGGTGATGGTGTACGTCTTGCCGTTGTATTTCACCGTCGTTCCGAGCTGCTGTGTGAGCTCGGTAACTTTTTTTGTCTTGTCGTTATGGCCGCTCAACGTGATGACGACGGAATCGGGATCGGCGGGTACGTTCTCCGCCAAATCCTTCAACGCATTGAAGGGAACACGGTAGTAATCTACCAAGTTGCCGTCGCCGTAGTCGCTCTTCTTGGCGAACACGCGCACCTGCTGATAGCCCTTGTACACGTCGTCGGGATTGTTGCCGTTAAAGCCCGTCATCGCCACGTTGACGACTTCGATGCGGTTGAGCACGAGCTTGACGCTCTGTCCGTTAAATGTAAGGGTGAGTTCTTTGTTCACAAAGTAGCGTTCGTCGCCGAGCGATACGGTGATCTTCTGCGTTGCGGCGTTGAAGGAAGATGTCAGAGGCGAAACGGAGAATTCGTCCCCCGCGTTCTCCGCCATGCCGCCGAGCCAATTCCCCTCGGGAAGAAGCACGCAAATATCGAACGTGCCTTGGAGCCCGCTCGGAAGATTGCATTCGACAAGCGAATCTTTCATACCGAACTCCCCGCCGACGGTGGTGAGGTGCCCGTTATCCGAATATTCGATGCGGAAGCGAAGATCGAGATCGGCAAGCGCGACCTTTTCGATCGTGAAAACAAATTCCGCCGTGCCGCTCTTGACGGTGATTTTATTCGTGCCCGCCTGCGGCGTGACAGAGAAGGAATTTCCTGCGGGGGAATTTTCCGTTTCCCCAACGGTGTAGGTGAACTTCTTGCCCGCCTCGGTGAGGGTTTTTTCATCCTTGCGGGAGAGCTCCACGAGGAAATTATCGAGGGCGGAGAGCATCGTCGAATAGCTCGTGTTTGCCGTGAGTTGTTCCGTATCGTATTTCACTTCGATCGTATCGGCAAGGACATCGATGGTGACATCGATTTTGAACTCGTGCCCCGCGACGGTGAGCGTGGTGGTGAGCGGCCCCGTATAGGTGCCGTTCAGCGCGGTGAGCGTCACCGTGGCGGTGTTCCCTTCTCCCATCGTGATTTGTACGCCGAACTCGCCCGATTCCACGCCCGCGCCGAATTTGATCTTGCCTTCTTCGAGGACAAAATCGGCGGGATCGGGCGTTGTTGCGTCGATGTGAAGGGTCAGCTCTTCGCCGAGATTGGTGAAGTGAAGTGTGTTGCCCGTCGCGCTGAATGCTTCTTCATGATAAGTAACCGTGGGGGCGTGTTCCTCGGAAAGGTTGCCGTGCGTCGTATGAACGGTGCAGGTGTGACGGCAAAGTTCGTCCGTCTTTCCGAAGGGCTCCGCTTCCGAAGTATAGCGGACGGCGGCGATGAGGTTCAAAGAATTTTGATCGCCGAAGTCTGCGGTGCCCCTCGCGACGAGGGTGCCGTTCTCTTCTTTCCAAGTTGTTTGGGTATCGCCGAAGAAGAGCTCCTTGCCCTCCATCGCGTCGGCGGGAACGGAGAGCGTCACCGTGTATCCGATCTTTTCGAGGGAAGTGGTGAAGCCTTCCGCCCGATCGAAGGTGATGCTATGCGCCTCGACGGGGCGATCGACATAGACGTGGATGGTGTAGGTGTCCCCCGCCGCCCGTGCGCCGTCCTCTGCGGTGAAGGTGACGGTGACCGTCGCGAATCCGCCCTTCTGAGGGACGAGTTTGGAGCCTTCGACTTTCACGACTTTGTCGTCATACGACTTGCATTCCGCCGTGCAGCCTTCGGGCGTGGTGAATTGCAGGATGCCGTTCGAGAAGTTCGTTTCGCTCTGATAGTTCAGCACGACGTACTGTTCGGGGGTGTCGTTGATCTCGATCGTTTTGTCGGCTTCGTCCTGATGCGTATAGTTGACGGTGAGGGTGGCGGAAACGCTCCCCGCCGTGACGGTGACTTCCGCCGTGCCGTCCTCGGAGAATGTAAGCACCCTCTCTTTGAGCGTAGCATTCGTCCTTTCGCCGAGGAAATAGTTTATCGTATCGGTGTGGTTGGCGGGCGACGCGACAACGCCGATCCCGCTCGCCGCCGCCCCTTCGGTGAAGGAGACGCTGCTCGACGTGATGTTCATCTCGGTGATCGCGGTGCCATCGGACTTCACAAAGGAGAGCGATTTCGTGTTGCGGGTGAGCGTGACGGTGCAAATGTCCGAATCGTACTCTTGGAGGGCGTGCGTTTGGGTGCTGTATTTTCTCGCATGGACGGTGATCGTCACCGTTCCGAGCGGGACGGTATCGTCTACATTACGGAGGATGAACCTTTCGGAGTTGTCGTCGTATTCGATGAGGCCGTCTCTCGAAAAGTCAACGGAAGTGATCAGCCGATAGGACGATTCGGGCGATTTCGAAATTTCGATCCCCAAATCCTGCCCTACGTGTTCATCGTAATCGAAGGTATAGCTCGTTTGCGCAAAGAGCGGGCCCGTGAAGTAACCGTCGGTGCAGTCGTAGGTGACGGAGACGGAGTCCGTGTTGCCCTTGCCGTCGACCGCGGTCGCCGTGATGACGGTTTTTCCTTCCTTGTGGAAGGTGATCGCGCCGCTTTGATCGACGGAGGCGACGCTGTGATCGGAAGAGGTGTAAACGACGGTGAACGTCGCGTTCGCGGGCGTGGGATGAAGTTCGGGGAACTGCGCCGATGTCAGCGCGGTGACGACGGGCGTTTGGTCCGCGTCGAGGTCGAGAAGGGGCTCGTGGCAACGAATGACCGCCGTCGCCTTCACGTCGGGCTTGGCGGCGGAACTTGCGGTGATCGTCACTTCCCCCGCCCCTTTGCAGACGACGTCGCCGCTCGGGGAGACGGAGAGGACGTTTTCATCCGACGTTGTCCATACAATATCTTTATTGAGGGCTTCGTAAGGGAACGCCTCGGCGAGGAGCTTCTGCGTGTCCCCGCGGTACATTTCCCCCTCGAACTCCTTGATCTCGATGGCGTGGACGGTGTTATCGGTGACGATGACTTTGCGCTTCGCCGTGGCGGCGGCGTTCTCCGCACTCGCGACGGAGACGTACGTCTCGCCGAAAAACTTTGCGGTGACCGTGCCGTTTTGATCGACGGTGATGATGTTTTCGTCGTCCGCGGAGAAGATGACTTCGCGGTTCTCCGCCTTCAACGGAAGGACGTTGACGGCGACCGTCGAGGAGGGCGGGGCGTTCTCGTCCTTCATCACGAGGACCAAGTCCTCTTTTTCGACGAATTCCACCGATTCGACATAGATGTGCGTGATAAGGCTCATGATCGCGCCGCTCACCAGCATGATCGCAAGAATGATCAGCGGGAGCAGGATGATCGTCGATGTCATCAGTTTCTTCATAGCGTAATTCCCCTTTAAGCCTCGATTTTTTGATATTTCCTATTCGCCGTGACGCGGAACACAAGGATGTTGATCGCAGAATAGACGACCGCGAGCAGTACGGCGAGAAGGTACGTCCCCACCGCGCCGAGCACTTCCACCTTGGGAAGGATGATGCTTCCCGCGCCCATGAGGGCGGCAAGCACCAGACCGATGAGGAGCATATAGGTGATGTTGATCTCTTCGGGTTCCCCGTTCGCCTTGGGCTTTAAGTTCGGGTTGGCGAGGTTGAGATTCACCCCGTTGAACACCAGCCCCACCGAGAGCACGAGCTCGGATACGGTGAGGACGACGAGTTCTTCCCAGCCCAAAAATTCCAACGCGCCGAGCACCGTCACGCTGATCGCGAGGGCGACCGTCGTCACCGCGATATTCAGAAGCGATTTGATGAGGAGCTGTTTCCGGAACGGCACGGGGATGAGTTTGGTGATGTAGAAGTTCTTCCCCTCCGCGCTGATCACGGTACTCGTGAACGAGCAGATCATCGCCATAAATACGGAGACGACGAGCATCGAAGCCCCGAAATTGATCCCCTTGCCGATCTGCGCTTCGCCCACCATCGTCACGAGCCGATTGCAGAAAAATACCATGACGGGGGTGGAAATCGCGACCCCGAGATAGAAATAGGAATAGGTTTTGGTGCGAAGGATCTCCTTGAAGGAGTGGCGGAGGATCGCCCTTCCGCTGCCGTAGCCGTCGATGACCGTTCTCCTCGCAAAGGGCGCCGCGCCGCTTTCGAGGGCCTTGCGCCTGAAATTCGCGCACACCGCCTTCGCCAACAGCACCCCGACCGCCGCGAGCACGACGGACGCGCCGACGTACACGTCGAACCCGAGCCAGAAACTATCGAAGAACATCGCGTTCCCGAGATAGTACAAGGGATTGAAGTGGCAATCCAACGACGCGAGGACTTTCGCCCAAATTTCGAGGGTGCCCTGCTCCCAATTCCTGTGAATGAAGAACTGCGCCAAGACGCGGAGCAGGTAATCGTACAGGAAGAACGCGCCGACGAGCACGGCGACGAAGAGCACAAGGCGGACGATCCCGTGCCGTTCGAGCAGGTTGGAGATGTACACCGCGGGGATCGCGATGAAGATAGAGAGCGCGAACGGAAGCATGGGCATGAGGACGGTCCCCAAAAGCACTCCGAAGATATAGACCGTGGTAATGCAGTGCATCGAGAAGCCGAACACGATCATCACGGGCAACACGAGGACCGCGGAATAGATGCAAAGGTCGATGTAATTGAGGATGAGATAGGACAAAAAGAGCTTGAAAGGGCTCATCGGGAAGCGTGCCGTGATGAGAAGATCCCCGGGGCGGTACAGACGTTTCATCTGCATTCCCGTGGCGGCAACGGTGAGCCCTGCCATGATAATTGTAAGATAGAGCACGGCGAGGCGTTTGTTTCCCACACCGACGCTTGCCTTCAACACATAGGAGAGCGCGTAGACGAGCGCGAGGGCGATCGCCACGGCGAGCAGGGCGGCGGCAGCGGTCATGATCGCGCTTGCCTTGCTGTTGTTGCGGTTGAACCCCCACTTCAATTTGAGCTGCAAACGAAGAAAATCACGCATCGCGCTGTACCTCGTTGAGCTCCATATAGTACCCGTCGAGATCGAAATCCTTCTCTTTCGTGAGGTCGACGATGTTGGCGACTTCCCCTTTCCGAATGAATACCACCCGATCGCACGTCTTGCGGACGACTTCGAGGTTGTGCGAGGAGAAGAGCACCGAACGCCCACCGTCCGCATAGCCGCGAATGTAATCGCAAAGGAGCATCATCGTCTGATGATCGAGCCCGACCATCGGTTCGTCGAGCACCCAGAGGGCGGGTTCGTGCGCCAAAGCCCCGAGGATGCAGACCTTCTGCCGCATCCCGTGCGAATACCCCGCGATCTGCACGTCGAGCGCGTAGCGGATCTCGAACTTCTCCGCAAGCTGTTCGACGACGAATTTCTTCTGCGCCTTCGTCGCGCCGAACAGACTGCCGATGTAGTTGATGTATTCCCTGCCCGTCAGCTTCTCATAGACGGAGTGATCGTCGGGAACGTAGCCCACAAGCCGCTTCGCCTTCTCGGGCTGTTTGTTGATGTCGTACCCGCCGATCTTAATCGTCCCCTCCGTGAAGGGAAGAACGCCGATGAGGCTCTTGATGATGGTGGATTTGCCCGCGCCGTTGCTCCCGACGAGCCCGACCACTTCCCCTTCCTCCACCGTAAAGGAAACGTGATGCGCGGAGTAGTTTGTGTTGTTTCCGTACTTCTTTGAAAAGTCGATTACTTCCAGCATGTCATACTTTGCCCATAACGTCGACAATTACAACGGACGCGCTTGTCTGTTCGTCTTTGGCTCCTCCCATATTTTTTCTCATTTTGACCCGCGCACAGAGCCCGAAGCTGCGCTTCGCACAAATGTGTTTAGGGGATTATACAATATTTATTGAAAAAGCGCAAACGAATATG
Source organism: uncultured Clostridia bacterium (assembly GCA_947581885.1). Lineage (GTDB taxonomy): Bacteria > Bacillota > Clostridia > Christensenellales > Borkfalkiaceae > Gallimonas. The sequence goes on along the minus strand of CANPWF010000063.1, from coordinate 538 downwards.
CGGGGGGGGTGGGCGTTTTCCTCCTTTTTCGCGAATTTTTGCGGGATTTCGAACTTGATTTTCACGAAAGTATTTCGAATTGTTCGGGATTTTCAGTTTCCGACTTTCTTCGAAAAAACAGAAAATACGTTATCCACATGCTATTATAACGTCCCCCCCCCGATTGTCAAGCGTTTGCACATTCTTTTTGAAATTTTTGGGTTTTCGCCCCGATTTTTGTCGGGTTATCAACACCCCCGCGAAACCGTTCGGGGGAAGGCTTTTCTCCCTTCTGCCTCATTTCGAGCGCAGTCGAAAAATCTCGCACCTCTCCCAACAGACATGTACGTATGGAGCGGGGCGAGATCCTTCACTGCGTTACTTCGCCTTGCGGCTCGTGCGCCCTACGGTCGGGCAGGATGAGGTGCGAGGCGCGTGCCCTTCCGCTCGTTCCCTTGGCTCCCCCGCTCGGGCAGTCGCGCCGCCCCTTTTCCCTGCCCCTTGGCTCCCCCGCTGGGGGAGCTGTCACGGCTGCCCTTGCCGTGACTGAGGGGGTGGG
>CANPWF010000062.1 GCA_947581885.1 uncultured Clostridia bacterium | reverse complement strand
GGGGAGCGGACGTGCTCGTCGCCGATATCGAGGCGGCTGTTCAGCTCGTGCCCGCCCGTATCCCCGTGTTTTCCCTCCGCGTGGGGGAAGAGATCGAACTTTCTTCCCTCGTCGAAGAACTTACGAAGGCGGGCTATTCGCGGGAATATTCGGTGGACGGCATGGGCGCGTTCGCCATCCGCGGCGACATTCTCGATATCTTCCCCGTCGGGGCGGAACACCCCATGCGGATCGACTTTTTCGGCGACGAAGTGGAAGCCATCAAGCCCTACGACGAGGTGACGGGCGAACGCTATCCGCTCTTAAATGCCGTTGAAATTCCAGCGGCCTCCGATGTCTTTTTGGAGGAAGGCGAGGAAGAAAATTTGAAAGAGCTCCTTTCGCGCGAAATTTCCCGCGCACCCGAAGCCGCCCGCGCCCGTGTCCGCGAACTGTGCGGAAGCCTCGAAAAGGACGGCTACCGATCCGACTTCCTTCTCCCCGTCCTCAAAAATTCCCGCTCCCTTTTTGAGATTTTGGGCGGGGAAGTTCTCCTCATCTTCGACGAATGCAAGCTCATCCGCGATAAGCTCGACGGGCTGTATCGCGAGCACGGGGAGCGCGTTGCCCGCCTCAAAGAGGGGGGTGAAGCCCTCTCGTTCACGGGCGGACAGTACATCCCGCGGGAGAGCCTTTCCTTCCGAGGAAGGCGCACCCTCGCCCTGCAAACCTTCGCGGGGCAGATCGGCTTCTTCGACCCCTTGAAAATTTTCGAATTTTCCTGCACGCCCGCCCGCCGCTACCTCAATTCCCTGCCCGACCTCTTGAATGACATCGCCGCATGGAACAAGACGGGCTACCGCGTTCTCGCCTTCTGCGGGAGCGACAAGCGGGTGCAAACGCTCACCGCCGCTCTCGACGAGGCGTTCCTCCACGCCTCTGTTCTTCCGAACAAATTGCAAGATCTAAGGGGCGTTTGCCCTCTGGAAGAGACCCTTGAACACGGCTTTATTTTGCACGAATGCAAACTCGCCGTGGTGGGGACGAACGACCTCTTCACGGGTTCCGCCCGCAAAAAGGAAGTGAAAAAGCGGAGAGGGGACCTCTTCGTCGCGCCCGAGATCGGGGACTACGCCGTGCACGAGCGGTACGGCATCGGGCGGATCACGGGCACCAAACGCATCGAGACGACGGATGGCGTGAAGGAGTACGTCGCGCTCTCGTATAAGGACGGTGACGCGCTCTACGTCCCCGTCGAGCAGATGGACGTGCTCTCCAAGTACATGGGCGGCGACAATCCCACCCTCTCCAAGATCGGCGGCGGGGAGTTCGAGCGGGTGAAGGCCCGCGTCCGCGCCTCCCTCAAAAAGATGGCGTTCGATTTGAAAGCCCTGTACGCCGAACGCAGCGAACGGAGGGGATACGTCTTTCCGATGTATAAGGAGGAGATGGACGAATTCGCGGCGGCGTTCCCCTTCGAAGAGACCGCCGATCAGCTCACTTCCTCCGAAGAGATCTTCGCCGACATGTGTTCGGATAAGGTGATGGACCGCCTGCTCGTGGGGGACGTGGGGTTCGGAAAGACCGAGGTCGCCCTCCGCGCGGCGTATCTTTGCGTGCTCGCGGGCAAGCAGGTCGCCCTCATGTGCCCCTCGACGGTGCTCTGCGAACAGCACTTCCGCACGGCGACGGAGCGCATGAAGGATTTCGGCGTGCGCGTCGTCTGTTTGAACCGCTTCCGCTCCGAGCGGGAAGTAAGTTCCACCCTCGCCGCCCTGCAAAGAGGGGACGCGGACTTCGTCATCGGGACGCACCGCCTTCTCTCTTCGGACGTGAAGTTCCGAAACTTAGGGCTTCTGATCCTCGATGAAGAACAGCGGTTCGGAGTCGAACACAAGGAGAAGATCAAAAACTACAAGCGGGATATCGATTGCCTCACCATGACGGCAACGCCCATTCCCCGCACGTTGCACCTCTCTTTATCGGGCATCCGCGATATTTCCACCATCCAAACGCCCCCGCAGGAACGCCTTCCCGTGCAGACGTACGTCGCCGAGGAGACGGACACCCTGCTCCGCGACGCTATCGTGCGCGAGATCTCCCGCGGGGGGCAGGTATTCGTGCTGTATAACCGCGTGGAGAGCATCCGCACCTTTGCGGCGGAACTTTCCCGCATCGCCCCCGAAGCCCGTATTTGCGTTGCCCACGGCAGAATGGAGAAGGCGGAACTCGAAAGCAGCGTCTTTGGATTTTACCGCGGGGAATACGACGTGCTCGTCACCACCACCATCATCGAGAACGGCATCGACCTTCCCAACGCGAACACTCTCATCGTCATCGATTCCGATCGGCTCGGCATCTCTCAGCTCTATCAGCTCCGCGGAAGGGTGGGGAGAAGTTCCCGCCTCGCGCACGCCTACTTCACGTACCGCCCCGACAAGGTGATGACGGAGGCGGCGGCGGAACGCTTGAAGGCGGTGATGCAGTTCACCGAACTCGGTTCGGGCTTCCGTATCGCCATGCGGGACCTCGAGATCCGCGGCGCGGGCAACGTGCTCGGGGCGGAACAGCACGGGCAGATGGATAAGGTCGGCTACGAACTGTACGCGAAGATCTTAAAGGAAGAACTCACGGGCGAAAAGCAGGAGAGCGTCGATCTCGATATTCGGGCGACGGCGTTCATCCCCGAGAGCTACGTCGAATCGGATGCGGGCAGGATGGATTGCTACAAGCAGATCGCGGAGATCAGGTCGGCTTCCGATTACAAGCGGGTGTGTCTTTCGATGGAGGAGAGCTACGGCCCGCTCCCGCCCGAAACGCTCAACCTGCTCGTCATCGCGGTGATGAAGAGCTACGCCTCCCGCCTCGGGGTAAGGAAGATCTCGGTGGATCAGAAGGGGGGCTCCTTCGAATTTGCGGCACTCGGCTCTCTCTCCTCCCCGGGGCTCGCTTCCGCCATGGAAAAATACCGCGACCATATCTCCCTCGATATGACGAGCGCACCCGTCCTTCGGTTCCGCTCTGCGGGCGACGGAAGCAAGACGATGCTCGCGATGACGAAATTTTTGAAATTTGCCGCAACAATTTCCTGATTTTTTGCGGGTTTTTCACCAAAAAGAATTGCACATTCCCGCGGAATGCGTTATAATAGAATGCGTATGAGTGCGCGGGCGCGTCCCGCGCGAACGATAAAGTACCATCGGAGCGAATTATGAAGAAACAACAAGTTGCCGCCGTCTGCCTTGCATCCGCCCTCACCTGCGGTATTTGTGTGGGGTGCGATCTCGTCACATCCGATCCTTACAAGGATTACGAGCAGGTCGTCGCGGAGGTCAACATCACCCGCCATGCCGACTTCGGCGAAAACGGCAAGTATGCCGCGATCAAAAATGAAAACGTCATCACCACGGCGGAGATCACCAAGCGGGATCTCGTCGCGATGTTCGTCTCGAGCGGTTCGAGCGCGATGGGGCAGTACAATTGGTCGTACGCGCAGACGTTCGACGCGATCGCGAACAGTCTCATCAACCGTCAGGTGTATATCCAATATGCGGAAGTGTTCTTCCTCACCGAAAAGAAGGGGGAGGAGAGCCGCTTCAAAGACGAGAACGGCAACGCCTACACCGTCGCGGGCTTCAAAGCCGCGGTGGAGAAAGCGGAGGGGGACGAAGAGAAACAGCTCGCCGCCCTCACCTACTTCCTCACGCCCGACGAAGAGGCGAGAGCTCTCTACGGGCTCCGCACCTCTTTCAACTCCTCGATCGACTCGTTGGAGACTTCCGTCATCGAAAACCGCAAGAGCGGCGAGGATGAGGACGATTTCGAGTCGACCGTCCGCACCCTTCCCACGGGCGTGGATACGGAAAACGAAGACTACTTCGATGCCGACTACCGCGTCTACACGGGCACGCAGTCGAGCTACGGTTCCTATGAGCGGATAGACGATTCCACCGCTTCCACCCGCCGCGCCGCCTATGCGCAGTTCCTCTCCAATCTCCGCTCCTCGGGGCTCCTGAAAGCGGGGGAAGACACGAGCGACATCGAAAATCTCTCTTACTTCAAGCGCGAACTTCGCAGTGCGTACGAGGGGGCGGTCATCCAGAAGATGAACGATTCCTTCGAGGATATCGCCGCCGAGGTCTTAACGGACGAGCGCGTAAAGCAAGAATACGAGAAACTTCTCTCCGATCAGCAGGAGAATTTCGCAAAGGACGAAACGGGTTCTTCCTTCACGACGGCTCTCGATTCCATGTCGGATACGTCCTTCCTGCTCGCCGCGCCCGAAACCCGCGCACGGAGCGAGGGAAGCAAAAAAGGCAGCTACGGTTTCGTCATCAATATCCTGCTCCCGTTCTCCACTACGCAGACCAACCTTCTCGAATCCGTCGAAAAGGACCAAGGGGACGAAGCGGGCAACAAGTTCGTCACCCGTGCACGCATCCTCCAAGAACTCAAAGCGACCGATCAGCGCGATTCTTGGTTCAAGGGCGAAACGGACTACTCCTTCGACTACACCGAAAAAGAGGGGATGACCGCATACAACGCCGGGGATGCTACCCGAAAATATCTCTTCTTCGAGGACAGCCTCAAAGGGGAAGAGGACAGCAAGTACGAACCTCTCAAAAAGTACTACGGCGAATACACCTATAACGGCAAGGTCACCGCTCCCGCGGAGGGAGAGGGCAACGCGAAGTACAAGCTCGAACCCAAGGAGATCGATATCGACGGGTTCATCGCCGAAATGGAAGGCTACCTCGCACATGCGGGCCTCAAAGTACAAGAGGAAGCGTTGAAGGCGGCTGATTCCGACGGTTATTACAACAAACAAGTCAAAGATTATTATGTAAAGAAAGCGAACGGCGATCCTGATTTCACCAAGGTCGATTACTCCACCTTCGTCTACTATCAGAACAAGATCGAGTTCGAAGGTACGCCGAACGCGAACGATCTCTTCAATGAAGAGACGGAAGTCTATAAGGCGTTCTCCGTCATAAACGAGCTCTCCTTCGCGTATAATACGGATACGGCGGGGCTCAACTCCTACCTCGGCTATGCGGTCACGCCCGAAAAGACGAGCTTCGTCTCCGAATTCGAGTATGCGTCCCACGTCGTCTGCGCGGCGGGCGTTGGCAACTACATCGTCGTTCCGTCCGACTACGGCTGGCACATCATCTACTGCACCTTCTCCTTCGAGAACGACGGTACGGAAACGTTCACTTGGGACGCTTCGCAGAAGGAGACGGAGGGGACCTTCTCCTACGCTTTCTACGAGGCATTGAAGGATAAGGTCACCGCCAATTCCTCTTCCGTCCGTCAGACGGACATCATCAACACCTATGCAAAAGCGTCCTCCACGCTCTACGAGGAACGGTATAAAGATCTCTCTGAGCTGAGCAACAACTGATCCTCGGGGGTTGGATGGGTGGATTCGAACTGATCTGGAAATCAATTTTACTTGGGACGGTGCAGGGACTCACGGAGTTCCTGCCCGTTTCTTCAAGCGGACATTTAACGCTCCTTCAAAAACTATTGCATTTCGATTTGGGCGGCGGGATGTTTGTAAACGTCATGCTCCATCTCGGCACCCTCATTGCGGTGATGTTCGTCTTTCGGAAGGACATCATCGCCCTCTTCAAAAAGCCCTTCAAAACGCTCGGAATGCTCGTTGTCGCAACCGTTCCCGCGGGCATCGTCGGGCTTCTCTTTCATGAGAAGATCGATTCGCTCTTTTCGGGAAAGGGGTGGCTCCTCGATCTTGCCGTCTGTTTTGCGGTGACGGCGGGGCTCCTTCTGATTACCGAGATCGCCGCGAAGAAGAGGGAGGGGAGCGAACTTTCTTGGCGGCACACCGTCCCGATGGGACTGATGCAGGCGGTCGCGCTCTTCCCCGGGATCTCGCGTAGCGGCTCGACCATCGCCGCGGGCACTTTCATGGGGGCGAAAAAAGAGGATGTTGCGCGGTTTTCCTTTCTTTTGAGTATCCCCGTCATCTTGGGAAGCGTGCTCGTGGAAGGGGTGGGGATCGCCAAGGAACCGCCCTTCATTGAAAGCGGCGGAATGCTCTTTTTAGGAGTCCTTCTCGGTGTCGTCGCCGCGGCGATTTCGGGATTTTTCGCCATCAAAGTGATGATGAACTTGATCGCGAAGGCGAATTACAAGTGGTTTTCTCTCTACCTCATCCTGCTCTCCATGACCTGTTTTTGGCTCTCCGCCCTCGGCGTTATCGCATGAACTTTCAAATAATAATCGTATGAAAAAAGGAGCGCGTCCGCGCTCCTTTCAAATTTTTTCCTCGCCGCTCCCCCTCGGCTCCCCCTCTGGGGGAGCTGTCCCCGAAGGGGACTGAGGGGGTGTGAGTATGGCAACCCACCTTCACCTCAAATACTTCCTGTAAAATCCCTCGATCTTATCGAACGGAATGATGTCCTTCCTGTCGTACAGGTCGGTGTGCACCGCGCCCGGGATGAGCAGCAGCTCCTTATTCTCTCCCTTCAACAGCTTGAACGCATCCTTCGAGAAATAGCACGAATGCGCCTTTTCTCCATGTACGAGTAAAACCGCGCTCGCGATCTCCCCCGCATAGGCGAGAATGGGCATGTTGAGGAAAGATAAGGAGGAGGTCTTGTTCCACCCCCCGTTGGAGTTGAGACTGCGCGGATGATATCCCCGCTTCGTCTTGTAATAATCGTAATAGTCCTTCACGAAGAAGGGCGCGTCCGCGGGAAGGGGATCGACAACGCCGCCCGCCAATTCATAGGAACCGTTCCGATAGTCAAGTGTTCTCTGCGCATTGAGGGCTTGCCGCATCTCCTTCCGCGCCGCGGGGCTGTCCTGCTCGTCGAAGTATCCCTTGGCGGTGACACGCGTCATATCGTACATCGTCGAAGCGACGGTTGCCTTGACGCGGGTATCCTGCGCGGCGGCGTTCAATGCCATTCCGCCCCAACCGCAGATACCGAGGATGCCGATCTTTTCCTTGTCGACGCGCGGGCAGACGGAGAGGAAGTCCACCGCCGCACAGAAGTCCTCGGTATTGATATCGGGGGAAGCGACATAGCGGGGCTCCCCGCCGCTCTCTCCCGTGAACGAGGGGTCGAAGGCGAGCGCGAGAAAACCGCGGAGGGCGAGCTCCTGCGCGTACAGCCCCGAGGACTGCTCCTTCACCGCCCCGAACGGACCGCACACCGCAACGGCGGGAAGATTTTCCCCTTCGAAAGGGGAATACACATCGCCCGCGAGCTTGATCCCATAGCGGTTTTGAAAGACGACTTTTTCATGTTTTACCCGCATATCCTGCGGAAATACCTTGTCCCACTTCTTCGTCAATTTGAGTTTTTCCATAATTTCTCCTTATATCAAAGACTCTCTTTCAGGATCTCCACGATCTCGGGGCGGGTGAGGACATGATAGCCCCCGTCCATCACGCGCGTCGCGTCGGCAATGCCCTCGATCATATTTTCGGTGACCCCAAGCGAAGTGAGATCTCTCGCTACGCCGAGCTCCTTCATCCAATTGTCGAGTGCTTCCAGACCCTTGTTTGCGATCGTCTCTTCCGTCCCTTCTTCGGAAATCCCCCAAACTTCCCGCGCGAACCGAGCGAACTTCTTCACGCCGTAGGGGAGAATGTGCCGATAGTAGGGGAGGGAGACGGCGGAGAGCGTCATCCCGTGCGTCGCGTCGGTGTACGCGCCCACCGCCTGCCCGAGCATGTGCACCTCCCAATCCGTCGTCTTTCCGCGCGATAAAAAGGTGTTGAGTGCCCACGTCGCCGCCCACATGATGTTGGAACGCGCTTCATAATTCAAGGGATCCTTCAACGCCTTCCGCGAATTTTTGACGATCGAGCGCATCAACGCTTCGGAAAGATCGTCGCTCACATTGTCATCTTCCCCTGAAAAGTACTGCTCGCAGATATGGTTGAACGCGTCGTAAATGCCCGCCACCATTTGGCGAAGGGGCACGGTGTAGGTGAAGGTGGGGTCGAGCACGGTGAACTTGGGCATCACTTCACTGCCGAACACATGCCCGATCTTCAGCTTCTCCGCATGGTTGGTGATGACCGACCCCGCGTTCATTTCGCTGCCCGTTCCCACCATGGTGAGCACGCACCCGACGGGAAGGATAGGGCAGTCGGGCTCCTCGAAATCGATGTAATATTTCTTCCAAGGATCTTCCTTGCAGTGCACCGAAACGGACACCGCCTTCGCGTAATCGCACACCGAACCGCCGCCGACGGCGAGGAGGAGATCGACGTGATTTTTCCTCGCAATTTGAACCCCATGTATCAATTTTTCATTGGTGGGATTGGGCATCACGCCGCCGTCCTCGACGATATTCTTCTCGCATTTTTTAAGGATATTTACGACTTTCTCGTAGATCCCGTTCTTCTTTATGGACCCGCCGCCGTAGATGAGCTGAACGACCTTGCCGTATTTTTTCAGCTCGTCCGTAAGATTTTCGAGTGCGCCCTCGCCGAAGTAGATCTTCGTCGGATTGCAATAGGTGAAATTCCCTTCCATACTTCCCTCCAAGTGTTCGGATGTTTTCCGAATTCTCCTTCCATTATATCAGCAATCCTTCTCAATTGCAACCCCTCCGAAAAATTTTCAGGGAATTTTCAATTCCGCCCCTCACCTCATTTCGAGCGGAGCGGAGTCGAGAAATCTCACACAGTTGCCAACACACATGTAGGTATGGAGGGTGGCGAGATCCTTCACTTCGTTCAGGATGAGGTGGGGGTGGCGTACTCTTTCCCCGTTCCTCTTGGCTCCCCCGTTGGGGGAGCTGGCACGCCCCGCCCTTGGGGCGTGACTGAGGGGGTGTGACTGTACGCAACCGTATAATCACGTCATTTCGAGC
>CANPWF010000061.1 GCA_947581885.1 uncultured Clostridia bacterium | reverse complement strand
CCACCCCGAAATCCCCGTTCGCGCCGTTGCAGGTGAAGAAGGTGCGCTCGCCGCCCTGTACGCTCATGACTTCGGTAAAGCCCGTGGGGAGATCGCACGCGTTCAGTTCGCATTTTACGCCGCGGCGGGAGAGTTCCTGTATGAGGAAAGCCCCGTCGTCATCCTTCCCGATCCGCCCGATTGCGGTGACTTCGAGGGAGGGGAGCAGCGTTTTCAAGTCGATCGCGACGTTGGGAACGCACCCGCCCACCGCCTTTTTCGAGCCCTCGATCTTCACGAGTTCGCCCTGTATTGGGTAGCGTCGGATGAGGTTGATATGGTCGACGAGCACGGTGCCCGCAACGACGATCCCCGCCATCAGTTTGCCTCCGCGACGAGGGGCCCCGCGAGTTCTTTGAGGAAGAAGAGCTTCCCGGGGAGGGTGGGGATATAGCTCGAAGTCACAAAGCGGGTGGGACCGTAGCGGAGCGTCATCCAAAGGCTCATGCCCTGCCACTGCATTCCGCGCCCGAGGGCACCGTCCGCGCCGCCGATCGCGTAGTCCGCCTGAAAGAGAAGGGCGGGCCCCACCGTATTCGCACGGCAGGGGACGAGGGTGGTGCGGCTCTTGAAGGAGGTGATCGCGTTCTGTTCGATGGTCAGCGGGTGGAGCTGTGCGCCGATACGGTAGGGTTGACGGAGCCATTCCTCGTCGGAGGAGAACTCCTCGGCGAACATGGGTTCCCAAAAGGCGATATGGCACATGCGCCCGATCCCGTACACGAGCACGAGCTTCGCCCCTTCTTTTTTGAGGGCTGCGATCTTTTCGGGATAGGAGGGGAGATTTTCGCGCGTTGCAAAGTTGCGCTGAGATACGGGGACGGTGAGCCTTCCGAGGGGCGCATAAAACGCCTTCTCCATGGCGTGTTGAAAGGAGGCCTCTCCCGTGATGGTGTTGCCCTCGCCGTCCGCCCATTCGTCCATGTTGAAGCAGAACACATGCTTGCAATCCTGCTGCCACTGCGTGAGGAAATAGCTCGCCCACTTGTACATGCCCATGGGGCCGACGGGCAGGATGAAGGCGATCTTCTGCTTCTTTTCGGCGGCTTTTTTGATTTCGAGCGCGATCTCGTGCCCCATCATCACATCGAAATCGCCGAGGTTTTCGCAAGGGACAGGGGAGAAGTTTTCATGCCAGAAGGGCATTCTATTCGTAATTTCGTTCGGCGCGTGCGAGCAGCACTCGTCGATCTTCTTCATATCCCAATGTTTGGGGTAGAATCCCTCGAGCATACTCCCTTTCACCGTCGATGAAAAGTCCATGTTGTTCTCCTTTACGAATTTTCGTAGATTTTTTCGATCGCCTTTTGCACTTCGATCGCCCGCTCCGCTTCCGCAAAGTCGCCGAAGTTCCCGCTCTCAACCTGTTTGCGGAACGCCGAAAGTTGCTTATAGTAGAGATCCCCACCCTCCGCGCGGAAGGTCTCCGTCTGTGCGGTTGTATGCGTTTGCATGGCGGAATAGTCCCCCTGCGGCGAAAAGAGGTGGGTGAGAGTGCCCTTCTCTTCCTGCCCGAGGGTGCCATATAGAAGAATGCTCCCGCTCTCGCCGTACACTTCGAGTCTGCTCTCGCACGCGTCGGGAATGTTGAAGTTGGCGGCGATATCCCCGAGGACACCGTTCTCCGTCATAAAGAGGGCGGCGGCTTCGTCCTCCGCTTCATAGCGGAAAGTGCGGTTTTTGCAGAAGCTCTTGACTTCGGAGATCCTCGTATCGAGCAGCCATTCGATGAGATCGATGCAGTGCACGCCCAAGTCCATCATCGCACCGCCGCCCCCGAGTGCCTTCTGCTGCCGCCACGCGCCCTCGATGGGGGGATACCAACACGAGAACCGCGCATGCACCGAACACACCCGCCCGATCTTTCCCTCTTCGATGAGCTCCTTTGTCCTTTGATGAAGGGAATGATATTCCATCATGTAGCCGACGGAGAGGAACTTTCCCGCATGCTTTGCGATAGCGAGCAAATTTTCCCCGTCGGAAGAGGAGATTGCGATCGGCTTTTCCACCAACACATGCTTTCCCGATTCGAGCGATAACTTCGCCTGCGGGAAGTGGAGCGCGACGGGGGTGCCGATATACACCGCGTCGCAATCTACGCTTTGAAGCAAATCCTTCTCGGACGTGAAAGAGGGCGCGCCGTACTTTTCGGAAAGCCTCTTTGCGACGGCTTCGTTCTTGTCCATGACGGCGACGAGCTCGCTCTTTTCATCCTTTTGCATGGCGGGGATCACCCGTCTGTCCGCAATGCCGCCCGCGCCGATGACGCACCACTTGAATTTTTTCATGGAAGAAGCCTCCTTGTCGTTCCCCGCAAATAGACGCGGCAAGGCTTGAAACCCTCGGCGTATTCAACGCCGCATTGGTAGCCGCGATAGCGCGAGCACGTTTTCACCATGTCCGCAAAGTCGATCCCGTCGTGTTCGCGCATCCAGACGAGCTGGCTTTGATGGCAGCCGAGCATGCGGAGTTTCAGCTCGATCTCTTTGGAGATATCCACATACTCTTCGGGTTGAAAATTTACGCCCGCGAGCGTATCCATATAGTAGATGGGGACGAGGGCGGCGGCACGGCTTCCCCCGCTATGATAGTTGGGAAGGCTGGCGGTGAACGCCGCGTCGAACACGAGCTTGCTCACGTTCACATGGTCGGGCATGTAGTCGTCGGGGGCATGGGTGATGATGAAGTCGGGCGCGGCATCTCGAATGATCTCCACAAGGGAATCCCGAAGGGTTTGATCGCATTCATGGATTTGAAGGTCGTTTCCGCCCGCATACACCACTTTTATGCCCGCAAGCGAGCCCGCCTTTCTCGCCTCCTCCGCACGCATGGGGACGAGCTCTTCGGGCGGGATGAGCACATGCCCGAGGTCGCCGCTCGACACATGACAGACGGTGACGTTGTCGCCGCGCTTCACGCACTTGACAAGCGTCCCCGAACAGGCGATCTCCACATCGTCGGGATGGCACCCGATCGCAAGAACGTTCACGGTTTTCTCCTTTTTTGCTTTGTTCCTTCACGATTATACCTTGCATGCCATTGGAAAGCAAGATACCCCATTCCGCAAAAAGGGTAATATCTTCCACTTTACATTTGAATTTTAGTGTGATATAATACCGAATATGAGAGATTACTACCGCCATAAACTCGAAAACCTGCTCGTCGCGGGGGAAATCGTCACCATCCACCGCTTCGAATTCGACGAGGATTTCACCACCGCGGGCGAAGAGCACGACTTCTGGGAACTCGTCTATGCCGACCGCGGAGAAGTCACTTGCACCGCCGCGGGGAAGGAGATGATCCTGCACGAGGGGGAGATGCTGTTCCATGCCCCGGGGGAATTTCATACCCTCACCGCAAAAAAGGAGGTGAAGCCGCGCGTGCTCATCGTGGCCTTCGCGTGCGCGAGCGAGAGCATGCACTTCTTTGAAAGCAAGAAGATCGTCCTTCCCGAACCCTTGAAACATATTCTCTACGAGATCGTCGAGGAGGGGGAAGAGGTGTTCGACCTCTCTGCCGACAGCCCCTCCACAACGCACATCGAACTGCGCCCCGATTCCCCGCTCGGGGGAAAACAGACCATCAAGAATTTGCTCGAACTGCTGCTGATCGGGATCCTTCGCCAAGAGAACGGGAAGGAGAGTACTTCGGTATTTCTTCGGAAAGACGAGGTGGGGGGAAGGCTCGCCCGCCGCGTCATCGGAGTTCTTGAAAAGAACGTGACCGAAAAGTTCGACGTTCGCGCCGTCTGCGAGGCGGTGAACTACGGGAAGAGTTACGTGTTTCGGCAGTTCAAGCTCGCGACGGGCAAATCGGTGATGGCGTATTTTACCGAGCTCAAAATCGAACGCGCGAAGGGGCTTTTGAAAGAGGACGCGATGAACGTAACCGAAATCGCCGCCTATCTCGGTTTTGATTCCCCCAACTACTTTACCAAGACCTTCCGCCGCCTCACAGGCACCACTCCCACCGCATGGAAACGCACCCACGCTTCCGAATAGCGCACGTCATCCCGCCCCGCATGGCGCACGTTATCCTGTCCGACCGAAGAATCTTGCCCCATTATGGACGTACATGTCCGTTTGCACCCGCACCTCATCCTGAGCTTGTCGAAGGATCTCGCCCAATTCCATACATACATGCCTGTTGGGAGCCGTGCGAGATTTCTCGACTGCGCTCGAAATGAGGTGCAGGGTAGCGTGCGCCGACCGCTAAAATAATGCCATTCCTCTTTTCCTCGCTGTCCCCTTTGGGGAAAGTGTCCCGCAGGGACGAAAGGGGTTGGACAATCGGGCGCACGTCATCCTGCCCGACCGAAGGGCGCACGAGCCGTAAGGCGAAGTAGCTTGTCGAAGGACGGACGTACGCACTTTTTCGGAAGGAGATCCCCAATCAATTCGTCCATGGGGGGAGAGGGGCGGGATGGAAAAATTTCGGAAACATTGTGAATTATTATTCATCTTTGTTTGAAATTTGAACAAAATTTCTTGAAAATCTTTTCTTATTTCACAATTTGAACTTTTCGACAAAGACCGTAAAGAAGGGCAATTTTCGGCGTTTTTTCGTCAAAAATATGCACTTTTTCAATTTTATGCCCCTTTTTCAAATCAAAAAAGAAAAATCCAAATTTAATTTGTAAAGATATTTCAAAATAAATTAAACTTTTTTTGAGTTAGGTATTGACAAGTCTTGTGAACCATGATATAATCAAGACGATCAAGCCGAAAGGTGGCACAATTTTCCAAATTTTTTTCAAAATCCGAAAGGCATATGCCTTTCCTGCGCATCGGGGATGCGCAGGAAAAAACATCTAACAGAGAGGGAAAAATGAAAAAACTATCCGTCGTGTTCCTTTCACTCGTTCTCGCGCTCGGGCTTTGCGGATGCAAATCCGCCGAGGAGCCCGCCTACGCCTCGGACGAACTGTTCGATATCGGGATGTGGATCGGCATTCCCGATGTCATCGATTCCTTTGACGAAAACGGGGAGAAGATCGAAGGGCAATCCAAGCCGATGTCCGACGAGGACTTCCTTCTCCATTATCAGGAGATCGCCGATGCGGGCTTCACCGTTGCCTTCCCGGGGTATACGCAGATGCTCAACCCTTCCGCGAACTATAACGCGAAGGCGTTGAAAGCCGCGCACACCGTGGGCATCAAGCAGATCATTGCCGACAATACCATCCGCGATCTTCTCACCAACGGGAAGAACAGGGTCGATACGGGAACAACGACGGAAGCCGCGCTCGTCGAACAGGTGAAAGCCATCGTCAAAAATTACACCGATACGGAGTACGGCGACGCGCTCTACGGTTTCATGATCAAAGACGAACCCAACGCTTCCTTCTTCGATGAACTCGGCTACGGCGCGAGCATCCTCAAAAAGGCCGCGCCCGACCTCATGTTCTATGTAAACCTCTTCCCCGTGATCGCGACGGGGGACGTTCTCTCGGGCGGAGGGGAACCGATCGTCTACGATTCCTACCTCACGCAGTTCGTCTCCAAAGTCAAAACGGACTACATCTCGTACGACCATTATCCTCTGTACGGCGTTGGAAATCAGACCTCGCTCGAAGAATCCTTCCTCTATAATATGGACCTGATGAAAACGAAGATCAACGACGAGGGCAACGATCGCCGTCTCTGGACGTTCTTGCAGAGCATTTCCTACGGGCTGAAAAACAGGTCGCTGAGAAACAAGGCGGACGCGGCGTTTCAGGCGAACTCCTTCCTCGCGTTCGGCGGCGACGGCATCCAATGGTTCTGCTACGCTTGCCCGCCCGAAAACGACGGCGCGACGACTTTCGGCAACGACGCTCTTGTCGACCGCGAATTTCATAAGACCCCGACCTACGATTACGTCTCGGCGGTCAATCACGATATCCAATCCCTCATGCCGTACTATAAGAACTTCGAGTGGAAGGGATTCATGCTCTCCGATGTGTACAACAACAAGAATTTCGGCTACTTGCAGAAATCGGAAAACCTCATCACGGCGGACAAGACCGTGAAATCGTACGAGAGTTCGGACGATTCCTTCATGGGCGTTTTCGAGGACAAGGACGGAAGAAGGGGCTACATGGTGGTGAACTTCACCGATCCCGCCAAAAACCTCGACAACCAAGTGACGCTCACCTTCAAGGGGGCGAAGAGTGCGATCGTGGTGAAGAACGGCGAAAAGACCGTCGAGAAATTGCGCGGCGGCAAACTCACGCTCGATATGAAGGCGGGCGAAGGACACTTCGTCATCCCGTTTTAAGTGTGAAAAATCAATAAGGAGGAAAATATGAAGAAACTTTTGGCACTGTCGCTCGCGCTGACAATGTCCGTCGGAGCCGTGGGAGCCCTTGCCGCTTGCGGCGGGAAGGAGGACCAATCGCTCGACGGCGTGACGTACGTCGAACGCACGGGCGAGATCTACAAGGATACGATGGAGAATAAAACGCCCATCAAGCTCTCCTTCACCCCCGGGTTCGGCATGGACTGGGCAAAGCAGATGGCGCGCGGCTTCCTGCTCGACGACGCGGGGAAGGATTACTATATGATCCTCGACAGCGACTCCGAGCTCACCACCGCCGTCGCTTCCAAGCTGCAAGCGGGCGTGAATCTCTCCGATATCTACTTCCCGCTCGCGTCCTCGTGGCAGAGCTATGCGGCGTCGGGGCAGCTCGAACCGCTCGACGACCTGTACAACATGCAGATCCCCGGGGAAGATAAGAAGGTAGGGGAGAAGATCCGCGGCACGTGGGAGACGTACGGGAAGTTCTCCTCGTCGTCGGGCGAGCACTTCTATGTGTTCCCCGGGAACGAGAACGTGACGGGCATCGTGTACAACAAGACGTTGTTCGATGAACACAACTGGACCGTTCCCACCACCGTCGACGAATTCAAAACCCTGTGCGACAATATCGTGGGGGCGGGGATCGCGCCTATCGTTTACCCCGGGAAGGTCAATGGCGGCTATTGGGATTTCGTCTGCATGAACTGGTGGCTCCAAGTGAGCGGCACCGCAAAGCTCGATGAATTCATGCGGTTCGACTCTCCCGAAGTGTTCAACCCCACTCCCGAAACGAGCCCTTCCTACGGGAAGCAGAAGATGCTCGAACAGTTCGAAAACCTCATTGCCAAGAACAAGACGACGTACACGCTTGCGGCATCGAGTTCCAAAGATCACCTCACCGCGCCCATCTCCTTCATTCAGCGGCAGGCGGCGATGATCCCCAACGGCAACTGGATCGAGAAGGAATCTCTCGAAGAGATGACGGACGAATACCGCATGATGAACGTCCCGTTCATGACGGACGCGTTGAAGGATGAGAACGGCAAGCCCATCGCGGTGAACTATCCCGGACAGCCCGACTATCTCCTCATTCCCGCCAAGGCGGAGCACAAAGAGGGCGCGAAGCAGTTCCTCGCCTTCATCTGCCGCGACGATATGCTCAAACTGTACACCGAACAGACGGGCACCGCACGCCCCTTCACCTACGATGTGACGGGCTGCAACGTGAGCGAGTTCGCGAAGTCCTGCCTCGATATTTGGCAGAACTCCAAGATCTGGTTCGAAGCTTCCACCAGCAAACTCTGGACGGCTGCGAAGATCCGCCGCTTCAATTCGGTCGACCCGTACGGCGGGATCCTCGGCGGAACGACGACTGCCGCCGCTTGGTGCGCGGGCGAATACGAAACCGTAACGAACTCGTGGAACGGCCTTCTCGAACAGGTAAGCGGTTAAGAAGGAAAGGGGGCGGGTCTCGCCAAGAGACCCGCCGAGAAAAGGGGACAACGATATGAAAAGAACAGGTATGAAAAAGAAGCGCGTTGCGGAGGCTGTGTTCATCTGCACGATGCTTGCTATCCCCGTTTTGCATTTCGCCCTCTTTTGGGTGTACATCAATTTCGATACGATCGCACTTTCCTTCCAAAAGTTCAACATGGATACGGGAAAGTGGAGCTGGGCAGGGTTTTTGAACTATAAAACGCTGTGGCAGGAGTTTTCCAAGGCGGGGAGCGTGCTCCCGAGGGGGCTGTTCAATTCGTTCAGCGTATTCCTTTGGAACAACTTCGTCATCGTGCCCGTCTCGATCTTCTGCGCGTACATCCTGTATAAGAAGGTCCCGTGCAGCGGATTCTTCAAGATCGTATACTTCTTGCCTTCCATCATCTCCGCCGTCGTGCTCACGCTCGCCTATTCGTTCATGTTCGACGGCAGCCTCGGCTTCCTTCCCGCATTCTTGCAGAAGATCGGGCTCGGGAAGATCGTTCCCTTCGACGGCTACTTTGCCGACCGCAGGTACGCATGGTGGATGATCCTCATCTACGGGCTTTGGTCGGGCGTTGGGTACAACATCGTACTCGTGAGCGGGGCGATGTCCCGCATTCCCGAAGAGGTGATCGAGGCAGGCAAGCTCGATGGGCTCAGCACATTCAAGGAGTTGTTCCACGTCACCATTCCGATGATCGGCTCCACGATCGGCACTCTGCTTCTGCTCGGCACGACGGTCATCTTTACGTACTTCTTACAGCCGATGCTCCTTCTCGGAGACAACGCCGCCAACGCGGGCGGATACACCATCGCGCTGTATATCGTAACGAACGTCAGGAACAACGGCACGGCACAGATGTCGCTCGGGGCGACGCTCGGGGTCCTATGCGCCGTTATCGGCACCCCCGTCGTATTCCTTTGCAGGAAGTTTATCGATAAGTTCCTTCCCGCTTACGAATACTGAGAGGGGGGAAGTACGGCACTGTACAATTACGTCACCCTGAGCGTGTCGAAGGACGGACGTGCGCCCCCCGCACCTCACCCTGAGCGTGTCGAAGGACGGAC
>CANPWF010000060.1 GCA_947581885.1 uncultured Clostridia bacterium | reverse complement strand
CCCACGTCATGTTGAGCATGGTCGAAACATGGACGTGGGGGCGGAAAGGGGGTACCTCCCATTATTCAGGGGAAAAGGTAAGTTGGCCGTCGGATTCGTCGACGATGACGGTGCATTTTTCGGGAAGGGAGCCGCGGAGAAGTTCCTCGGAGAGCGGGTCCTCGATGAGCCGTTGCACGGCGCGGCGGAGCGGGCGGGCACCGTATTCGTCGCTGTACCCGTCCTCGACGAGTTTGGCGCGGGCGCGGGAGCTCACCTTCAACGTGATGCCGTGGTCAAGCAGTCTCTTCGCGAGGGAATCGAGCATCTTGCCGCAAATGCGCACGGCATCCTCGCGGGTGAGCTTATGGAAGATGACGATCTCGTCCAATCGGTTCAGAAATTCGGGGCGGAACTGCGCTTTGAGGGCGGTTTCGATGTTCTCCTTCATGGTCTCGTACGCGCTCTCTTCCGCCGCCCCGTGGAACCCGAGCCGCGGTTCGCGCACCGCGTGGGCACCGACGTTGGACGTTAAGATGATAACGGTATTTTTGAAGTCCACCGTCTTGCCCTTGCTATCGGTGAGGCGGCCGTCGTCGAGGATCTGCA
Source organism: uncultured Clostridia bacterium (assembly GCA_947581885.1). Lineage (GTDB taxonomy): Bacteria > Bacillota > Clostridia > Christensenellales > Borkfalkiaceae > Gallimonas. Next base: position 8,287 of record CANPWF010000060.1, on the reverse strand, counting down.
AGAGCAAATTGAACACATCGGGGTGCGCCTTCTCGACTTCGTCAAAGAGAATGACGGCATACGGCTTGCGGCGGACGCGTTCGGTGAGCGAACCCTGCGTGTCGTCGTATCCGACGTACCCCGGGGGCGCACCGATGAGTTTGGTGATGGAGCTCTTATCCATGAATTCGGACATATCGAGGCGGATCATCAACCTCTCGTCGCCGAACAGGCTCTCCGCGAGGGCTTTGCTTAAATCCGTCTTTCCGACCCCCGTCGGCCCTACAAAGATGAACGAACCGATGGGTTTCCCGGGGTCTTTGAGCCCTGCGCGGGCGCGGCGGATGGCGCGGGCGACGGCGCACACGGCATCGTCCTGCCCGACGATGCGCTCGTGCAGTTCCTCTTCGAGGTGCATGAGGCGTTCGCTCTCCGCTTCGGTGAGGCGGGAGACGGGCACGCCCGTCCATTCGGAGACGATCGCGGCGATCTCTTCCGCCCCGATCGAGAGATTGGTGTTGTTGCGCGACCTGTTCCATTCGGCGCGGAGCTCGGCGATCCTCTCTTCCGTCTCGCGGATGGCGGCGGAGATACGCTCGGCACGGTCGGCTTCCCCCCACTTGCGTGCCTTCTCGCGGTCGGTCTGCAAGCGGGTGAGCTGATCTTCCGCCTCGTGAAGTTCGGAGGGCCCGACGTACGAATCGAGCCTTGCGCGGGAAGCGGCTTCGTCGATGAGGTCGATCGCCTTGTCGGGCAGGAAACGGTCGGTGATATACCGATCGGAGAGCCGTGCCGCCGCCTCGATCGCTTCGTCGGTGATGACGACGTTGTGGTGGGCTTCATACTTATCTTTGAGCCCTTCCAGAATGACGATCGCGTCCTCCACGCTCGGCTGTTCCACCATGACGGGGGTAAAGCGGCGGGCGAGAGCAGCGTCCTGTTCGATGTACTTTCTGTATTCTTCGAGCGTCGTCGCGCCGACCGTCTGCATTTCGCCGCGGGCGAGCATGGGCTTCAAGATGTTGGAAGCGTCCATATTGCTCTCCGCCGTCGACCCCGCGCCGACGATCATATGGATCTCGTCGATGAAGAGGATGATGTTCTTATCCCGCGTGATGGTCTCGATCACCGTTTTGAGGCGTTCTTCGAAGTCGCCGCGGTATCTCGCCCCTGCGAGTAGCCCCGTAAGATCGAGGGAGAACACCTTCTTCCCGCGGAGGAGTTCGGGGACTTCCCCCGTGACGATCGCCTGCGCCAAGCCCTCGATGACCGCGCTCTTCCCCACGCCCGGTTCCCCGATGAGCACGGGGTTGTTTTTGGAGCGGCGGGAGAGGATGCGGATGACCGTCTCGATCTCCTTCCTTCTGCCGATAACAGGGTCGAGCTTGCCGTCCCGTGCGCGGCGGGTGAGGTCGATGCCGTACTTTTCGAGAGGATCGGCGGCGGCGGGCTCTTCTTCCCTCCGAAGCCCCGTTTTGCGGAGAAATTCCTCATATGTCATGGGAGGCTTCTTTTGCTCGGGCTTCTCCTCTTTCGGTTCCTTCTTCTCCTGTTTTTGAGGCTGTGCCGCGCCCGCGATATCGTAGATGAACGCCATCGTGCGGGCGGCGAGCTTTTCCGTATCCACCCCGATACTGCGCAGAATGGAGACGGCAACGCAATCGCTCATGCGGAGCACGGCGAGAAGGAGATGTTCGCTCCCCGCAAGCACGGGCGTGCCGTGCACCGTCTCCGATTCGGAGGCGAAATTGACGGCGAGCTCGATGAGCATCTTGGTGCGCGGCGTGTAGCCGTAAAAGGTCATCGCATGATTGAGGGCGGTGCGGAAGTGTTCCTTGTAACTCTCCGCGTTCGCCTTCGCCTCGGCAAGGAGCATCCCCGCCGTACAGTTGGGCACGGCGAACATCCCATAGACGAGGTGTTCGCTTCCGATATACGACGTATCGTATTCCGTCCTCGCCTCTTCGGCGGCGGCGATCACCTTCTTCAAATTGTCGGAAAAATATCTTGTATCCAAAGCCCTCTCCTTTGAGATGGATTTACTGCGGTTGCAATTCCCCGATCCCCTCCGAGACAATGGAAGCGCGGAGGATATCCTGCTCCTCGGGGGTGAGTTTTGTCCCCTGCCGATTTTCGAGATTGGCGGGGCGGGTGGAGACGATCATCTCGTCGATCGCCGAGAGCTGACGGGAGACGGAAGTGCGGGATGGGGTGCGGAAAAGCCCGAGCGCGATGCCGAGTTTTACGTCTGCGGCACGCCGCATGAGCTCCTTTCCGTCGATCTTTCGGCAGTTGCAAAGTACCCCGTACGAGCGCATCACCCGATCTTCGAGTTCAACGCCCTCTTCCGCCGCCATGCGTTCGCGTTCGCGCAGTTCGATCCCCGCGACGATCCGAACGGAGTTCTCCACTTCGTCTAAAATTTCCCCCTCCGTCCGCCCGAGGGTGACCTCGTTGCTGAGTTGAAAGAGGTCCCCTTCCGAGCCGCTTCCCTCGCCGAACGCGCCCCGCACGACGAGCCCCTGCCTCGTGAGGAGGGGGACGATGTCGCGCATGAGCCCGCGGCGGGCGACGGCGGGCAGGAAGAGCATCACCGAGGCGCGCATGCCCGTTCCCAAATTGGTTGGACAGGCGGTGAGATAGCCGAACATCTCGTCGTCATAGGCAAAGGGAATGGACGCGGAGATGAGTTCGTTGATCCCCCAAATGCGCTCGTAAGCCGCCCGAAGATCGAATCCTTTGAGGAAATACTGTTGGCGGAGATGATCTTCCTCGTTGATCATCACCGAGATGCGTTCGTCCTTCGTGATGAGGGCGGCGGAGATCGCCGCGTTGCGCACGAGGTCGCGGCTGATGAGGTTCCGCTCGACGAGATATGCCGCCTTCTCCTCGGTGAGCGAACCGATATCGTACAGCACGAAATCGTCGACGGGCATGAGTTCCGCCGCGATGAGCCGAACGATCTCGGATGCCTGTTCGAGGGCATGGCGATCCCGCATCAGAAGGGCGGGGAAAGGATAATCTTTGAAGTTCCTTGCAAGGCGGACGCGGCTCGATACGGCGACGCTCTCGAATTTTTCGCTCATTCGTCGTCCTCCCCCAAGAGCCTGCGCTGAATGGCGCGGAGCTCCCCTTCGAGACGTTCGGCTTTCGCCCCGTCTCCCCGCTCTCTCGCCCGTTCGATCGCCCCCTTGATCCGTTCCTGTTCGGAGACGAGGGCGCGGACCATATCGTACTTCGCCTCGTCGACGTTGAGCGCGGTGCCCTTGTGCCGCACCTTCCCGTGCAGGTATTGAATGGTGGGAATGAGATCTTCCCGAAAGACGGAATAGCAGTTGGCGCAACCGAGCAGTCCGCTCGAACGGAAATCGGCGAGCGAAGTCCCGCAGACGGGGCAACGCTTGCCCGCGTCCACCCCGACGAGCGAGGAAAAGAACGCGTCCTCCCCCTCGGGATAGAGCGTCTGAAAACAGGCGGGGCAGAGGGTGACCTTTGTCTCCTTCCCGCCGATGTTCCTTGTGAAGATCTGCGCGGTGTTCTTTCCGCAACGGGTGCATTTCATAGGCAATTACGTTTGAAGTTCGAATCGGTATTTTTGCGAGACGGAAGGGTATTTTTCGCGGTCGACTTCGGAGAGAAACATCTCCTTGGGGCGGACGTACAATGCTCGGTCGCCGTAGAGCATGCGGTAGACGACCATCTCCTCCCCCGTTTCGCTGTGTTTGGCGACCCCTTCCACATAGTAGCTGCCGCCCTTGAAATGGCGATACACGCCGTGGATCACGAGTTCTTGCATAACGTCGGATGCTCCCTTTCGATCTCTTCGAAACTCCCCGCCTCGGGGAAGCGGTACGCGCCGTACGCACAGGCGACGCGCAGCCACTCCCCGTCCTTTTTGACGGAGACGATCTCTTCCCATTTGAGAAAGACGCGATCGGCGTAACTCTCTTCTTTCCAATAGAATCCCTCGTCGAAGAGGGCGACCATGCGTTTGGCGCGGAGGAAGGCTCCCCCTCCCCTCAACATCAACAGAACACCCACCGCCGCGAGGACGGAGCCCACCGTCGGCTGCCAGAACACGGCGACGAGCACGCCGCCGACGAGGAGGGCGAACCCGCCGATGAGCTGAAAAACGCCCCTCTTTCTCCCGCGCGGATCGGGGATCGCAAAGGCAAAACGGCGTTTGAATTTTTTGCCGCTCGGTTTCGTCTTGGGAGGCTGTTCCCCGAGGAGAGGAAGCCCGTGGTTTTGAAGGGTTCGATACAGCCGTTCCTTCGCGTCCGCCTGCACGAGCACGGGCGGGGCGTTTTTTTCGGGCTTTTTGGAAAGATAGCGGGCGGGGATCTCGAAAATCACGCTCCATTCTCCCCTCTCGGAGGGGGCGCGGCGGGTGCAGACGGAGAAGAACCGAATGTCCTCATAGGGGACTTTGATCTTCCCGCCGCCGCGGTGCAAAACAAGTTCGTTCCCGGAAAAGGTGGCGAGCGTTTCGTCCCCGACGAAGAAGCTCTCCTCGCCGTCGCACCGCTCCGCATAGTCCGTCTTGCGCTTCAAGAGCGCGTCCAACGCCTTCGTCATCAGGTAGGCGCAGGGAGAACATACGAGGATCGCCCCCGAAAAGGAGCCGAGGAGCGCGTAAAAGAGCACGCCTCCCCCCTCCTTCAAGCCGAACACCAAGAGCACGACGACGAGCCCGACGAGCGCGAGGATGGAAAGCGCGAGCAAGATATAGAAAAGGACGTATGCCGCCCTGTATCCGCGGTTTAAGGAAGCTGCTTTTTTTTCGCGGGCGAGCGCGTCCGCGGGAACGGGGATCTCTTTCATGGTCAATCCTTCGCCGCACGCGGGCGTTTTCTCCAAACGAAGAAGAAGAGGGTGAGAACTTGCAGGGGCACGCCGATGAGGAACAGCAGCCACATGCCGTTCACGATCCCGCAGACATAGAGGGTGAGATAGACGCAGGCGATCGCCGTCCAAATGAGCACGGAGAGGGAGACGATCCGCGACCACTTCCAATGCCAAATGGTGCTGAACACGACGATGACGATCGCCGAGGCGGGCACGGCGTATACAAACGCGAGCCACAGCCCGTTCACGTCCTGCGGGAGGGCGTAGTTCGCCACCCCCCCGAGCACGAAGGCGATGACGGCGGCGAGCCAGCACAGCCCCACCGAACAGACGGTGACGATAAAGCGTTTGAGCTTCCTCTCCCGCTTGGGGGTGACCGGTTCCTTTTCGGAGTGTTCGCGGACGAGATCGTCGAGCGAGACGTTGAAAAGATCGGAAAGCTGTACGAGGATGCGGATATCGGGCACGCCGTTCCCCTGTTCCCATTTGGAGACCGACTTATCCGAGTAGTTGATCTTCTCGGCAAGTTCGAGTTGCGTCATGTTCAGGTTGCGGCGAAGCCGTGTGATGTTTTTCCCGACGATGACGGCGAGCGGATCCTGCTCGTCGGTGCGGGATATTTTCTCTTCCATACCCCTATTATATACCCTATTTACGGGAAAGTCAACGGTTCTACCGAGAGTAGAGTGTGAATTTCGGACTCTACCCGTGAAAAATGCACGAATAGAGAGCAAAACGCGAAGAGTAGGTTGCTTTCCGAGCGGAGACAAGGTACAATGAAGGCAAGAAGGCGGGCGGTCCCCAGCCGCTTTCCTTCCACTCTCCAAAATAGGATAGGACCCGACAAGTTGTCGGGTCCTATCTTTTTTACGCCGATCGGATGGTTACGCGTTGAAATACCGTTTCAGAAGGCCTTTGAAGCCCGCGCCGTGACGCGCTTCGTCCTTCGCCATCTCATGCACGGTGTCGTGAATAGCATCGTAGCCGAGTTCCTTGGCGCGTTTGGCAAGGGCGAGTTTTCCCTCGCACGCGCCCGCTTCGGCGGCGGCACGGAGTTGAAGGTTCTTCTTCGTGGAATCGGTGACGACTTCGCCCAAGAGCTCTGCGAACTTGGAAGCGTGTTCGGCTTCCTCAAAGGCGTAGCGTTTGTACGCTTCGGCGATCTCGGGATAGCCCTCGCGTTCGGCGACGCGAGCCATGGCAAGGTACATGCCCACCTCGGTGCATTCGCCCGTGAAGTTGGCGCGGAGCCCTTCCGTCACTTCCCGATCTTCCACTTTTCCGTCGCCGACGTGGTGCTCGCAGGCGAATTTCGCCTCTTCGACGGGCACAAACTTCTTCGCGTGGCAAACGGGGCATTCGGTCACATCGTCCTCGACGATCTCACCGCAAACGGCACATCTTTTCATTTTGGTTCCCTCCATAAATTTCTTGGGACATTATAGCACATCCGTCCCATTCTTTCAATGATTTTTTTCAAAATTCCGTCAGAATTTTTTGGAGCTCTTTGGGCGACGAGGCGAACTCCGTTGCCCCCGCGAAGAAAAGTTCTTCCCGCGTGCGGTACCCCCAAAGGGCGGAAACAGAGCGCATGCCCGCACTCTTTGCCGTGCGCACGTCGGGCTCGCCGTCGCCGACGAACACGCACTCTTTTACGGGTACGCGAAGGGTGAGGGCGCAGTAGCGGGCGAGCGCGGGGTCCGGCTTTACGGGGAACATCCCGCTGTCTCCCCCGATGAAATCGAAAATGCCCTTGAAGAACTTTTCGACGGAAGGGACGGTCGCTTCCTGCGGCTTGTTGGTAATGACGGCGAGCTTCACGCCCCGCCCTTTGAGCTCCCGTAAAAGTTCTTCGATCCCATCGTACGGGCGGGTGAGCGCGTGGGCACTTTTCCCGTACAGTTCGCGGAATTTCGCGTAAACCTCCGCCACATTGTCCGCCCCCTCGGGAAGGGCGCGTTCGATGAGTTTTTCCGCCCCATCCCCCACAAATTTGCGCACCTGTTCATCTGTGCATACGGGATAGTGAAAAAGCTTCAACGTCTCGTTGAGGCAGAGGGCGATATCGGGAAGGGTATGCAGGAGCGTCCCGTCCAAATCGAAGAGAACGGCTTGCATGTTACATCTTTTCGGGCACGCCGATGCCGAGAAGGGCGAGCCCCTTGGTGAGGGCGGAGAGAGTCGCCCGCGTCAGAAGGACGCGAAGGGCGCGAACGTCGCTGTTTTCCGCCTGTACGATCTTGCAATCGAGATAGAACTTGTTGAACGCCTGCGCCGTGCTCACGCACCACCGCGCGACGACGCTCGGTTCGTAGTTTTTCGCCGCCGCCTTCACCGTGTCGGGGAAATCGGCGATCGCCTTCAAGAGGGCGAATTCCTGCTCGTTGGGCTCGACGGAATACCCGTCGCCCAGCTCTTCCTTCCCCGCCCGTTCGAGCACGGAGAAGCACCTCGCACAGGTGTACTGCACATATACGCTCGTCTCCCCGTCGAAGTTGAGGGCTTTGTCGTAGGAGAACACGATATCCTTGATCTTGCTGTTGTAGAGTGCGCCGAAGATGACCGCGCCCACGCCCACCTTCTCGGCGACTTCCGCCTTGTTTTCGAGGGCGGGGTTCTTCTCTTCGAGCACCGCTTTCGCCTTCTCGACGCACTTCGAGATGACGTCTTCGAGCCAGACGACCTTCCCCTTGCGGGTAGACATCGCGCCGTCCTCCAACGAGACCATGCCGTAGGCGACGTGCACGAGGTCCTTCGCCCACTCCTCGCCCATGAGCTCGATCACCTTGAAGAGCTGCTTGAAGTGCAGGTTCTGCTGATAGGCGACGACGTACAAACACTTGTCGAAATCGTACATCTTTTTGCGGTAGAACGCCGCGGCGAGATCCCGCGTCGCATACAGCGAAGCCCCGTCCGAACGGAGCACGATGAAGGGCGGCATATCGTACTTTTCGAGATCGACGACCTGCGCCCCTTGGCTCTCGACGAGCAAATTTTTCTTTTTCAATTCGTCGATGACGGGCTGCATCTTGTCGAGATAGAACCGCTCGCCCGCGTAACTATCGAAGGAGACGTGCAATCTTTCGTAGATCTTCCCGACGTACTGCATCGTGAGCGATTTGAACCACTCGAAAAGGTCGTTCGCCTCCTTGTCCCCGCTCTCGATGAGGCGGAAATATTCGCGAGCCTCGGCTTCCATCTCCTCCGTCGCCTCGGTGTTGAAGCGGACGTAGAGCTCGTTGATCGCATGGATGCCCCCCTTCTCCACTTCCTCTTTCACCCCCCACTTCTTGTAGGCGGAGATGAGTTTGCCGAACTGCGTGCCGTAGTCGCCGAGATGATTGATGCCGACGACGCGGTAGCCGAGCGTGCGGAAGATACGGGAAAGGGCGGCCCCCAATACCGTCGTGGTGATGAGCGACGTGACCTGGAAAATCGCATGCCTGAACGCGGAGGTCGG
>CANPWF010000059.1 GCA_947581885.1 uncultured Clostridia bacterium | reverse complement strand
CTTTTCCAAATAATTTAAGCGCTTGATCAATAAGTCTTTAACTGACATATATTGCCCTTCAATAATAAAGAGTTATTCCTTCCATATTTTACCATATTCCGTTATAATTTTCAATAGTAAAACAAGGAGAAAAACAAAAAATGGAAGAGATTTTTAGCCTCATCACAAATTTTTTGAACTTTTGCCGATTGAGCAGGACCCTGGGAGACAATACGATTGCAGCATACCGTTCCGACTTGGGGCTATATGCCGAGTTTATTACCGCGCATCCGGGAAAGACCATCATGGACTATATTTCCGAACTGGCATCCAAGCATAAAACCTCTACCGTCAAAAGACATTTGGCAAGCATAAAGCAGTTCTTTAAATATGTGTACCGAAACAATCGACTGGAAAATCCCCTGCTTCAATTTGAATTTAAGCTCAAAACAGAAAAAACGCTCCCCCGCACGATCCCTGTTCACAACATCAAAAAACTCTTGGGCGCAGTCGTAAAAAAACGTAGCGAGGCATTTTCACCGTTTCAACTTTTTCAAACGACGAGAGATGTCGCCCTGCTCGATTTGCTTTGTTCTACAGGTATACGCATCGGAGAAGCCGCAGCCATACGTCTGGATGATATCGATCTGCGCACGCGGATCATATTGATTCATGGGAAAGGCAAAAAAGAACGGTTGCTCTACCTCTCCTGTCCTGAGACCGTTGATAACATTAAGGCGTGGATTTGCATCAGGAAAACGCTTGGCATCGAACACAGTTTCCTTTTCGTCAACCGTAACCGCTCCCCCATTACCATCCATGCCATTGAGGATATTTTTTGTAAGTACCGCGATCTTGCGAGAATCAGTCCAAATGCTACGCCGCATTATCTTCGTCATACGTTCGCTACAAATTTATTGGCAAACGGTGCTGATCTAAGAGCCGTACAAGAAATCCTTGGACATTCCAATATCGCGATTACGGAACGATATACCGAAGTGACTACCACACGAAAAATCAAGGTTCTTAAAAAATTCAATTATCGAAATACTCTGTAACTGTAATAGAGGGTTGCTCCCCTCCGATGCAAACATTATGCCATCAAAAAAGCATGGAGCTAACAAAAGGGGCACGAGGAAACACGGATCCCGCATCACGATTATGGTTATATGGGTCTATATCCCCTCTCAAATAAGTGCCCCCTTTTTATCTCGAAAGTATTTCGTAATAAATCGATAATGTTCCCATCGGACCGGACGCGCGTCCCCTACGCCCCGCTTCGTCATCCATCCCGATCCCATACATTTCTCTCTTCCTGCATTTTGACACAGAGAAAAGAGGCGTGGTTTTTCAATTTTATGAACTGAATTTGTGAATATTTTGGGAGACCTTCAAAAGCAGATATTGCCGAAGGTCTTCGTCGAGTTTTCCGTGTATATAGGAATTTCTGTCTATCAACGGGGAATATAATCTCAAAATTTCTTCTATGCTGGCTTTATCTCCTTCCGTGGCGCGTTTCAGCAGACACCGAAACTCTTCATTATTCATCATCATTGCCCTCCTCTTTGGACATTTCTGCTCTCAGTTCTTTTAACGCTTTTGACCGAAGATTGTACACGTGCTGGATCGTACATCCCATTTCCCGGGCCGCCTCATTTGCCTCAAGCCCCCGCACGAAGAGCATCTCCAAAATACTTCTTTTAGACAATGAGAGCCGCACGAATGCGGCTCTCAGCTTGTCGTTTTCAAAGTCAAAACTGTTGGGCGTGACGCTCTCAGGTGGTGGTATTACGGTCTCTTTTTCTGTCAACTCCAAAGTGACTGTTTTTGGGTAACGTCGCTCGAGCCGTATGTAATCGATTTTTGCTCTGCGAAGAAGCGTCTTGAGCCAGACCGTAAATCTCGCTCTCAATTCATCTTTTTCGTTACGCTGTCCGGTTTCCATAAACATATCTCCTATTGAGACATGTCGCCAGACAGAAACAAACCATGCCTTGCGGCATGCCTTGTTTTATTTTCGAAAGCAGCCACAGGCACAATCGGCAACCAAAAAGACCGAATGTGCCACCCGTGGCAAAGAGCTATACAAAAACTCTTATGGGTTAATCTGTCGTTAAACTCATTCGGCCGTTCGAGTGCGGGATCCAGTTTCTCTTAGGCAGTATTCAGTTGTAGCATTTTCCTTATCCGGTTCTACGGCTTATGTTATTGCTCATGTGCATATTATAACATATTTCATGACAAGATATTTTGTCGGTCGGTGCCTCTTATTGTGCTTTTTTGTAAAAAATAAAAAAGGGTGAAGCGAACCCCACCCTCAATGAAATGATTTTTTTGCTTGGATATAGTCGTCAAGCCCCTTATACTGCGGATCCCAAAGTAAAATACCATATCGAAAACCGAGTGTATCCAACATCGACAACAATGCATCATACCCCGCTTGGACATGGGGATTTACTACAAAGTCCATATCAAATGCTGTCTTGATTTCCTGCAAACCCGATGTTTTCAGTTCATCCAGAACTTCACGAAGCTTGGTCAATGCATTTACCCCGGGAACAGCGATCACCGTTTTTCCTGTAAGGGCATGGATGACATCGGCCTTCATTGGGCCCTCTGTCAAAATTGCCTGCGAATAGTCCTTGCCCACGACATGGATCCAACCCTCTGCCCTACAGCCGTCTTTTTGCCCCGCACTTGAAACCCAACGAAATTTCCGATGTTCGACATTATCGCATCTAAGCTGCAAGCCTTGAATCTCTCCGCTTCGATTCCTGACCGGTATGAGGATCCCGCGCTTTTCCCAGACAAATGCCCATTCATCGTCTTCGTTTCTGTAGAAACCGGGCACGCCCGATAAATAATGCCCTTCCGCTTGCAGTTGCCTTGCCAAAACTCGCATCCCGGCGACAGGCGTAGTCTTATACCCGTTTTGTTCGATATCCCTTTCGGACAGACCGCGTGAGAGCAAATTATCTGCATGATCCTTGGCAAGGGACAATTTCGCAAGAAGCGCCGTATAGGTCGCATTTCGGATTCCGACATCGTTTATCGGGTATTCATCCGCTTTCTTTAACGGGATAACCGGTTCTCTTCTATCGTAGCCCGACGCGGGTCCCGCAACTCCGAGCCTTTCGGAAATACTCTTGAATGCTTCGCTACGGGGGATACCCGTGTAAAGCGAATACAGATCGAAAATGCCGCCTGATACTCCGCATCGTGGACACCGGAATACATCCTTGACCAAATTGATATTCAAATGTTCTTTCCTTGGATCGTCATCGCAGCACGGGCATCTGACATAATAGGAGCTCTGCCCTGTTTTAGGATACGGCAAGCGCAATAGCGAAATGACATCCGAAATATGGATCTTTTCCATACGACACTCCTTTGAGGAGCGGGAACCCCCGCTCCTCGCAATTTGTTGAGTTACGCGCTTTTGCGCACTGCATATTCGCAAATGGCTTTTGCGGCCTCTCTGACGGATTCGTCTTTGTCATATTCGGTTGCAAGCCACTTGATTGCCCGAGGGTCGAGCGTAAGGACATCACCCAAGGTCTTCCCCTTATATTTCTTGATGGGACACTCTATCGCAAATGCCTTCTTCAGCTCGTCCTCCTCGGATTCTTCCGCCGACGCAGCGGGGCTCCGTTCGGTGCTTTTCGGTTCTGCGTCAGGAATTTTGACTTCCACATAGCTCGAGCGATACTGCAACCAAACGGGGAGGATGGTGTTGATGAAAGAGCCAAGAGCCTTTTGATATTGCCCTTCCGCTTCCGCGCGGAAAGCGGAGAACCGCATACAGCAATCTTCGACTACTCGCTCAAGCGAATGTTGTGCCGTTTCGCGGCGTTTCGCCCCCTCCGGGTCGCTCTTCTCGCCTAACTGGCGTTCCGACGCGATCCTCTTGACGAAGGCAAGCGCGAGCTGATGATGGTAGCCGATGATACCCGCATCGACCGTAGCAGGTGCGGTTTTACAGAAGCTCTGGAGAGTTTCCAGAACCTCGATCCGGTAATTCAGTTCCTGAAGAATGAGCATCTCTTTCGGTTCAAAATCCCCTTCTTCAATTCTCTTGCGGAAATTTTCCCGCAATTTCATGTAATCATTTAACTTCGACATTTTATTCCTCCTTAATTTTTTAGAATTCTTTTCGCGAGGCATGTCCCCCGCTTTTCCGTATCGATCTTTTTGATGGCGATGCAGAGCGCACGGCGTTCTCCCACAATGATGACGCGCCCCTTCCCGCGCGTGACCGCAGTGTAGATCAAGGGTCTCGTCAGCATGACGGAATGTGCGCATTGCAGATTGATGATCACGGAATCGTACTCCGATCCTTGTGACTTATGGATCGTCGTCGCGTAACCGAGTTCGATTTTGGAGAGATCATCCAAATCATACTCTTTCAAACGGCCATCTCCGAAATCCAAATAGATCGTTGTTGCTCCATAGTCCTTTTCGATTGAACGGATGTATCCGATATCGCCGTTACTGACATCTCCCCGATTCTCGGTTTGCATGATTTTGTCGCCGACACGAAAGGTTTTCTCCCCCTTGGTCACTTCCGGACGGGACGAGGGAGGATTGATCACGTCTCGGATCTTTTCATTCAGAGCATTTACACCTGTTTCGGTTTTATGCCTGAACGGAGACAGTAGTGCCACATTGTCCACACCGAACTTTGCGACCTCCTGCAAATAAATATCGATCAATTTTTGAGCCGATTCAGACAAATCATAGGAATCATAGAACACGAAATCATCCCCGTATTCCAGAGCCAAATTCCCATGTCGGATCAACTTGGCGTTGACTGCTATTCTGCTCCCGGAAGACTGCCGAAACACCTTATCCAAACGCACCACGGGAACGCGACCGCAAGCGAGCAGTTCACTCAATACGGCTCCGGGGCCGACAGACGGAAGCTGGTCGGCATCGCCGATGAGCACAAGCTGCGCTCTTTCATCCAATGCCCAAAAAATATACTCCGCAAGACGGATATCCAGCATGGACACCTCGTCCACAAGTACAATGTCCGCGTGAAATTTGAGCGGTTCCTCTTTCTCGCCCTCTTGCGCCTTCAACCCAAGTGCCTTATGAACCGTAGATGCCGGAAAACCGGTTGTCTGCTCCATCCTCCGTGCCGCACGTCCTGTAGGTGCGCAACACACGATCTCACAGCGGGGATGCCTTTTGCGATATATCTCAATGATGGCACGCTGGATCATTGTTTTTCCTGTCCCGGGGCCGCCTGTGATAATACTCAGCCGATGTGATAACGCCATCTTGACTGCCTCACGTTGCTCGGGCGCAAGTCGAATCGTTTCCCGCGCTTCGATTGCATCAAGTTCGTCATCGATTCCATCTGTGTCGAAAACGGTTCCTGCCGCGCATAATTTAACCACCTTGTCTGCAAGATGCCGTTCGGAAGCCTCCATGACAGCACGGTAGACATAGCCCTCATAACACGCAAGCACACCGTCTCTAACAAGCCGCACTGCCCTGTTCGCGATCATGTCCTCGGTCAAGAGCGGCGTGTCCAAAAGTTTTGCGCATTCCTTGAGGAAGCGTTTCTTTTCCAGACACAAGTGCCCTATACTTTCGGCTTCCTTCAAAACGCATTGGATCCCCGCATCCGTTCTGTTTACGGACAATTTGTCGATCCCTACCGCGGCGGCGATCTTGTCCGCCGTGATGAAGCCGATGCCGGAAAGCTCGCACAATTTGTACGGGTTCTCCTTTACGATCTCAACCGCGTGCAATCCGTACTCTTGAAAAAATCTTACCGCCTTCTTGGCGGAGATCCCGTAAGGACCCAAAAAAGCGACTACATCGCGGGCACCGCGGTTAGCAAGATAGGACTCGCGAATCTTCTCCAGTTTGGTCTTGCTGATTCCGGGGATACATAGAAGTTGCTCCGGTTCTTTGTCGAGAACCTCCAGTGAAAGATCTCCGTACTTTTCATAAATTTTTGCCGCAAGCGCGGGTCCGATCCCTTTGATCTGCCCGGAGGACAAATACGAAATAATCCCCGCCTTGGATAAAATGATCGACTCGTCGTAGGACTCTACCTCATACTGGATCCCATGTTTTGTGTTTTTACTCCAATGCCCGTGCAGATCATATCTCAATTTTGAACAGACAGGAAGGCAGTATCCCACCGCCTTGATCTGCGTGACAACTCTGCCTTCAAGATCCAGAACCACTTCGCAGGGTCTGTAAAGCCCTATCATGTACGAACTGAGCTGTACGGCTTCAGGCATGGTGGGGTAAAGTAATTTCTCAAATTGACAGAGCATTTATACCTCCTTTTGATAGTAGGGAGTGCATAAACTACACTCCCCCTTTGCGTCTGTACCGCCCTGTATACGCTTATTTGGGCGACACGGAAACTTTGAGCTTGCGGCTTTCCGAAGGTGTCAATACCTCATTGTATATTGCAGGGTACGTCTTCTTCAAAAGCGTTGTGCTCGCTCTCTTAGTCACTTTTGACACGTAATCGATGAGGAACTTGTCCGTGGTCGTTTCTAAAACGCCATGTTCATGTTGCTTCATCAATTCGGCAATTCGCACACTATGTGCCTCTACCTCCTTTTCAAGTTTTGTAATCTCTGCTTTGTGTTCTTCGATGGCGCTTTGTAACGTGCAGATTCTCCGAATCGGCTTCTCATACGCCAAGGGGAAATTGATTGTGGGCAATGTCGGATCACTCGAGCCGTAGATCCGCGCGAGCGATTCCAAAGCAAGGCTCGGCGTAATGTCATCCATTGTCGGTTCCACATCGTGTACAAGGCTCCAGATCCACCTATCAAGACGCTCGAAAATCAAGTCTTCCTTTGCCATATCCCGTTCAAGCTCAGGCATAGCCATATCCGTTTCCGGATTGTTTCCCCAAACCGCCGCAAAAGAACCATGCTGGACATCTGCTACCGCAAGATAAAACCGAAGCTGTAACTCGTAATAAAGCGGATACGCTCCGTCCGCCCAATGAGAAGCCTTATGGTAAGTACAGCTCTTGCATTCCAAAATGCCGTCTTCACCATCGATTTTCCTTGTGTATCTCCTGTCAAAGTTCGCAAGTGCATAGGCATGATCCGCGTGTTGATACAACACCGTGTCGTCATATACATTGTTCCCTGTTTTCTCGGCGTAAAAATACGCAGCGATAGGCTCCAAAAGATGCCCCATCTGAAGCTGACCGGCATTCATTTTTTCTGCAGGATTCATTTTTCCCTTTTTGATCAGCCAAAGTTCTTTCGGCGTGACCCAGGGAGAAACCCCGAAAATCGCCGCCACATCGCTTCCGCCGACCGTATAAGGAATATCTCCATTCGGACCGTGCATCCGACATTCCAGCCAACGTTCCCGTGACATCCCGGCGGTATCACATAATGCAATAGGTGCTGCCATCAGTATTCCACCGGTTTGGCGAGATCATAGTCTGCCCAGCGGACAGACAGTGCCCGCGCCATATTTTCTTCGACTGCCAGAACCTTGCTCTGCGGAGCATTCTCTGCTTTGAGCGTAAAGAGAATCTCCTGCATTGCAACATACACGTCATGCGCCGTTGCCACGTTCGCTCCGAACGCCATCTCAAACATGCGGATCGCTTCGACGGCTTCCTTCTTGGGCATACTGAGCTTTTTGCACACGCGCGTCATAGCATTGACGGGATACTCAAGCCGCACGTCAAGAAGGCTCTGAAGCTTTGCCACGCCGTCACAGAACTGCGCAAAGAGCTGATCGAGAGCCACTTCAAAATCAGCGACCGTCGTCTGATGTCTGTGATCCACGGCGATACCGCTACCGAGGTGCAAGGCATACTGACCTCCGAGCAACAGTGCGGAAACTTTTGCAGACGCGACACCCGTATCCGACGTGAGAAAGCGGATGCCCGGCACAAGTCTATCTGCGAGCCTGCCCCGCCCGTGCGCTTTAAGCGTCTTGAGATATATGCCGATAAGGTCTTCCCTTTGCCTCGGCATTATCCATTCCCCGCTGGCAATGGAATGATCGGCATACCCCTCCTTGAAAACGTTGCCTGCAAATCTGGAATCCAAATTCTTTTGCAGGGCAGTAAGCAGTTGATCTATGGGCAAAACGGAGTAATCCGTTTCGTCACCGGAGTGTACCGCCGAGACTTTTTCATCCCTGATAAGCACAAGCGCGTCCCGATCGAAAAGTTGCAGACAGTAGTTGAGGACTGTTGCCAAGTCTTCCCTGCTCAACCTGGGAAGTGCCGTTCCATTGATCTTTGCCCTATCGAGCAGACTTTTGTTCGCTGTATCCCGCAACGGATACAGTTCTTCTCCGATCCGAATTGCCAGTCCGAGATTTTTAGCCGTATCTTCAACGGCTTCCTTTTCGACATCGGGCGCAAACCTGTTTAAGTCAAGCCGCAAAGGCGAAGCCATCCCGAGCGGTTCGATACTCAAATCGCTGATCTTATGGCGTTCCCAACGGCTCCCCCGTGCCTGTTGTTCATGATACCACAGCATAGCTGCGTATGACGTGAACGTTGTGTTGAAACTGTCCAGAAATTGTTCCATTTGTTTTTCTCCTTTTCATTTTTTTGACGGAACCGCCGCCTCGGTTATATAAAAACAGAGCCAGAACCCAATACGGGCACTGACTCTGGTGTTGCCTTTCGGCAAGAAACAAAAATGCCACTTGCAAAAAGCAAATGGCACTATGATGACTCTGATAACTTTGCTTGGATACCCAAACCTGAAACTCTGATTATATTATATCAAAAAATATGGAGTATGTCAATCTCTTGAGGAGAGATTTATCCGAACAAACTCGAAATTCTTCTGCCCATTTAATACTTTTTCAGGATGTCATGATGACCGACATCAACGAGGATGATCAAAGTATCGCCCTCATAGTACCAAATGATGCGGATATCCATATTGACGCTGCACTCGAACAACCCCTCCGTCCCTTGGATCCG
>CANPWF010000058.1 GCA_947581885.1 uncultured Clostridia bacterium | reverse complement strand
CCCCCCACCTCATCCTGTCCGACCGAAGGGCGCACGAGCCGCAAGGCGAAGTAGCGGAGCGCAGCGGAGTCGAAGGATCTCGCCACCCTCCATACCTACATGTCCATTGGGAGGCGTGCGAGATTTCTCGACTGCGCTCGAAATGAGGTGAGAGTATGGAGCCGAAGATCAAATTCAATTCCCCGCCCAAAACAAAAACGCCCGAGAGCGGGCGCATGTTTCAAGTATTTTATTATTGAACTTCTATTTTCCGAAAGGCTTATCTAATTCTTTCCCCTCGATTTTCCGAAATCCTTAACGGCCTCTTTCGCCTTCGAATCCTCAAAACCTTAACCGATCTTTTCGAATTCGCTCTTGGGCATTCCGCAGAGGGGGCAAACCCAATCCTCGGGCAAGTCCTCGAAGGGGATCTCGCCGTCGTACTCGTATCCGCACACCTTACAGACGTACCGTGCCCCGCTCTCCGTCTTTTTCTCCTCGACAAAGGTGGGCGCGTTGACGCTCGTTTTTCCCTTCAACACCTTGTGATAGTAGGCGTACGTCATGGGCCGATCGGAACGGAGAACTTCCGCCGCCTGCACTTCCCCCAAAAAGACGGTATGGGAGGAAGTCTCCATTCTATCCACGACCTTGCACACAAAATAGCAGATGCACCCGTCGGGAATGGGCATCCTGTCGCGGACGGAATAGGGAGTCTCTTCGAACTTATCCGTCTCGCGGGACGTGCGGAACCCGAAGGTGCCGATGAGCTTGGGATCGACCTTCTCCCCGAGAACGCATACTGCAAAATACCCCGTATCCGCAACGCACTTATGCGTATGGTTGACGCGGTTCAGACTCACCGCGATGGTCGCGGGGTCGCTCGTTACCTGCATCGCGCTGTTGGCGACGCAGCCGACGGGCCGCCCTTCGTCCCAAGCGGTGCAAAGGTATACGCCGTAAGAGAGGTTGAAAAACGCCGTACGGTTCATACTTTCTCCTCAGATACAAAAGGCGGACGATCCGTCCGCCTTCGATCATTTCTTGTCCTCTTCCTGTGCGACGACTTCCTTCCCGTCGTACCAGCCGCAGTTCGCGCACACTCTGTGCGAAACTTTCAGCTCATGGCAATGGGGGCATTCCACGAGGTTTGCCGCCGTCGCCTTGTACTGCGCGAAGCGTTTGTTCGTTCTGCTCTTGGATTGTTTACTCTTAGGGACTGCCATCTTACACCTCTTTCTCCGTTTTTATTGCTCATGCTCGCAGCGTTCGCACAACAGCCTTGCGGGGAGGGCGAACATCACCGCGTCGCGCAAAAATTCATTCAGATCGATAAACCCGTTCGAATAGACGTACTCGTCGTCTTTGGGGCTATGGGGAACGAACACCCCCTCCGCCTCATAGCGAACGCGCGTTTCCGCCTCGGCAAGGCACCTCGAACACAGCCCTTTGAGGGAGAAAGCCACGCTCCCGTGCACCTCGACTTCCCCGTCCCCGAATACTTCATACGAAAGGTCGGCTTCCGCAGGGGAGGAAAAGGAGACGTACGGAATATCGATGAGAGCCTGCTCGGGCTCGAACGGGAAATGCAGTTCCCCCGTGCGAACGCCCGCCGCAAACGATTTACGAACGTCGATCCTCGGAATCATTGACTTAAAAAGTATAGAGGATTTACACGCCTTTGTCAATCGTTTTTGCGGGGGAAAATGCGATTTTGTAAAATCAGAGGAGCGCGGCGGTCTCGCGGGCGATGACGAGCTCTTCGTTGGTGGGGATCACGAGGATCTTCACTTTGGAATCCTTCGCCGAGATCTCGTGCACCGTTCCGTCGTTCTTGAACTCGTTCTTCTTTGTATCGAGCTTCACGCCGAACGCTTCCAACCCCTCGCATACGCCCGCACGGACGGAAGGGGTATTTTCGCCCACACCCGCGGTGAATACGATCACGTCCAGCCCGCCGAGGGCAGCCATGTACGCGCCGACGTACTTCTTGCAGGAATAGGCGAACATATCGAGGGCGAGCTGTGCCCGCTCGTTCCCCTCCGCCGCCGCGGCGCAGAGGTCGCGGAAGTCGGACGAAATGCCCGAAACACCGAGCATCCCGCACTTTTTATTGAGATATTCCATGCCCTCCGCAAAGGTCATGCCCTTCTTCTTGCACAGAAATTCGAGCGCGGCAACGTCGATATCCCCGCTCCTCGTGCCCATGGGAACGCCCGCCAAAGGGGTGAAGCCCATCGACGTATCGATGCACTTTCCCCCCTTCACCGCGGAGATCGAAGAACCGTTGCCGAGGTGGCAGGTGACGATCTTCAATTCTTCGGGTTTTTTATGAAGGTATTCCGCCGCCGCCTGCGAGACGAACTTGTGCGACGTGCCGTGGAAGCCGTACTTGCGCACCTGATAGTTCTTGTAGTCGTCGTAGTCGATGCCGTAGAGGTAGGCATAGGCGGGCATGGTCGAATGGAAGGACGTATCGAATACCATCGCCATCTTCTTGTTCGGCATCACGGCGCGGCAGGCGTTGATGCCCAAAATCGCCGCGGGGTTATGCAGGGGCGCGAGCTCGGAGAGAGGCAGTAACGCCTTCATCGTCTCGTCGGTGACGGGGGTGGTTTTCGTGAACGTCTCGCCCGAGGCGACGACGCGGTGCCCCACAGCGTCGATCTCGTCCATGCTCTTGATCACGCCCGCCTTCTTGTCGACAAGTTCGGAAAGTACGAGCTCGATGGCGACGGTATGGTCGGGAAGGTCCTTTTCGACGACGAACGTCTCGCCGTGCGCCTTATGTGTGAGCTTTCCGCCCGCGATGCCGATGCGTTCGCAGGTGCCCTTCGCGAGGACTTCCTCCGTCTCCATGCCGATGAGTTGATATTTGAGCGAGGAACTCCCCGCGTTGATGACAAGGATCTTCATCGTTCACCTCAATCGACAACTTGCAGCGCGGTAATGGCGACCGCACACACGATATCCGCCGCCTTGCACCCGCGGGAGAGATCGTTGAGGGGTTTCGCGAACCCTTGGCAGATGGGGCCGATGGCTTGGAATCCGCCCAATCTCTCGGCGATCTTGTAGCCGATATTGCCCGCTTGCAGGTCGGGGAAGATGAACACGTTCGCGTGCCCCGCGACCTTGGAGTCGGGTGCTTTGAGCGCGGCGACTTCGGGAACGATGGCTGCGTCGAATTGCAGTTCCCCTTCGAGCGCGAGCTCGGGTGCCTTCTCCTTGGCGATCCTCGTCGCTTCCTGCACCAACGTCACGTTGTCGTGCTTCGCGCTTCCCATCGTCGAGAAGGAGAGCATCGCAACGCGGGGATCCAAGCCCCCGATATCCATCGCGCTCTTCGCCGTAGCGATCGCGCATTCGGCAAGCCCTTCCGCGGTGTAGGTGGGGTTGAGCCCGCAATCGGCGAAAACGAGCAGATCGTCCTCGACGTATTTGTTCCCGCCTGCGGGAGGGACCATGAGCATGAAGCTCGAAACGGCTTTCACGCCCTGCGCCGTCTTGATGATCTGAAGCCCGGGGCGAAGGGTGTTCGCCGTCGAATGGCACGCGCCCGAGACGAGCCCGTCCACATCCCCCGCTTTGAGCATGAGGGCACCGAAGAAGGTGGGATCTTTCGCCTGCTCCAACGCCTGTTCTTCCGTCATGCCCTTCGCCTTGCGCAGTTCATACAGAAGGTTCGCATAGTCATTCAGTTTGGGGGACTTGACGGGATCGACGATCTCCACGCCCGCAAGGTCCACTTCGGGATTGCGGCTCTTGATGAGTGCGGGGTCGCCGAGTAGCACGATGCGGGCGATCCTGTCCTCCACGCATTCCGCCGCCGCCTTCACGACGCGCGGATCCTCGCCCTCGCACAGCACGATCTTCTTGTTGCGCTCGGATGCCTTCTTCTTGATCGTCTCCACGATCGTCCCGCTCTCGGCGATCTTTCTGCCGAGCGACTTCACCTTGTCGAGAAATGCCATAAAAAACTCTCCGAAATTCTTTATTTTTCCCGCCGCTTCGTGTATAATGGAAGGGAAGGAAATGCTTTCGTGCCATATTATACACCCTCCGAAGGGAATTGTAAAGTTCAGGTTGAAAAAAAGATGAAAATTTGTGCCGTCATTTGCGAATTCGATCCGTTCCACAACGGGCACAAGTACCTTCTCGAACGCGCCAGAAAGGAGAGCGGATGCGACAAGGTGTTGTGTCTGATGAGCGGGAACTTCACCCAGCGCGGGGAGATCGCCGTACTCAACAAGTATCCGCGCGCCCGCCACGCCGTCGAGAACGGCGCGGACATCGTGCTCGAACTTCCCGTCGCCTACGCCGTCGCTCCCGCCGAACTCTTTGCCCGCGGGGCGGTGCATATCCTCGCGGGACTGCCCGATGTCTCCCATCTCGCCTTCGGGTGCGAGAGCGGGACGGAAGAGGAATTTCTCTCTGCGGGAAAGTTCCTGAATGCCGAGGATAAGACGTTCAAGACCCTTCTCAAAGAGAAGTTGGACGAGGGCGAATCGTATATCCGCGCCCGCACCTTCGCCGCCCTCACCCTGCACCCCGAGCTCGAAGGCTTGCTCTCTTCCCCCAACAACATCTTGGGGGCGGAGTACTGCCGCGCACTCTCACGGGAGAAAAGCTCCATCCTTCCCCTCCCCGTCCTTCGGACGGGCGGCGGACACAACGAGCTCGAACTCGGCGGAAAGTTCTCCTCGGCGAGCGCGATCCGCAACGCCCTTCAAAAGGGGGAGTTGAAGGCGGCGAAAAAGAGCCTTCCGAAGGGGGTGTATGAGGATCTGAAAGGGGCGAAGGAGACGGCGTTCCACGAGGCGGTTTTGTGCGCACTGTTCCGCGCGGACCCGAAGGAAGTCGCCGGGACGGCGGACTGCTCGGAAGGGCTCGAAAACAGACTCGTCGGCATGGCGAGGACCAATCCCGTCTACACCGACGTGCTCAAAAAGACGGTGACAAAACGGTACACCCTCGCCCGCATCCGCCGTATTCTCGCGCAGAATTTCCTGAAATTGGATCGGGAGACGGCGAACGGGGCACTCTCTTCCCCCATTCTCCCCCGCGTGCTTGCGGTGAAGAAGGAGGGCGCGGAGGAACTTCTGTCCGCGCTCGGGGGAAGAGTGATCGCGAGGAAGAAAGACGCGCTCGATTTGAAGCGCGGGGCAGAGGAGATCCTTGCCGCGGACCTTCGCGCCGACGACCTCTACGCCGCCCTCACCGGCACCTTCGTCAACCCCTACCAAATGCTGTTTGTAGAATAGCTGAACGCGAACTTGCGCCCCCTCCCTCGGCTCCCCCGCTCACCTCATTTCGAGCGCAGTCGAGAAATCCCGCACTTCTCTCAACATACATGTACGTCCATACTCCCACCTCATTTCGAGCGTAGTCGAGAAATCTCGCACTTCTCTCAACATACATGTACGTCCCTACTCCCACCTCATTTCGAGCGTAGTCGAGAAATCTCGCACAGTTGCCAACACACATGTACGTATGGAGTTGGGCGAGATCCTTCGACTCCGCTACGCTCCGTTCAGGATGAGGTGCAGGGCGCGTACCCTTCCGCTCGTCCCCTTGGCTCCCCCGCTGGGGGAGCTGTCACGCCGCCCTTGGCGTGACTGAGGGGGTGGGAGTGTACACAACTGTATAATTACGTCACCCTGAGCCGAAGGGTCGTCTGCCCTTGACGACCCTTCGTGTCGAACGGGTCACCGCAGTTTTAAGACATAAGTCTAAGGCGATGTCTCGACTCGAATACTCGCCGCCTATTACGAGCGGCGACTATTCGGCTCGACATGACGTAATTTTATAGCAGTCCGTGCCCCACGCCCCCGCCCCCCAACGTCCATGTTTCGACTACGCTCAACATGACGTGGGGCGGCGCACGTCATCCTGAACGGAACGAAGTGGAGTTGAAGGACAGACGTGCGCCCGAATGTTCCAACCCCTTTCGTCCCTGCGGGACACTTCCCCCAAAGGGAGAAGCAAGAAAAGACGAGAATGAAGCGCATTCCAAACGGAGACAGCAAGAAACAAGGCGTAATATAATTACACCGCTTCATCGTTCAAAAAGTCCCGTGCGCCCGACCGCACTTGCGGTCGGGCGCACGGGACTTCCTTATTCTTATTTATTTCAAAAATTCATATTGAAAGAGGACGGGAACGATCTCTTCATTGTAATATTCTTTAACGAGCTTCTTCATTCCTATGAGGGCGGTATGCAATTCCACGTTGTCGTAAATCGTGACCGACATGCTCATTGTCGTATGCTTCCACCGTCCGCTTCCTCCTCGTGCACTCGATTGTCAAGCATTATTATATGTGCAATACACATATTTGTCAATGTGCGGAGCACATTTTTCTTAAAATAAATATATGAATTTCGGAGCGAACTTCAAAAAGATCCGCATGGAATGCGGCTATACGCAAAAATATGTTGCCGACAAGCTCGAGATCTTTCAATCCAATGTCAGCGATTGGGAGAATGATATTTCGCGGCCGGAATACGAAAAACTCATAGAGTTATCGCGCCTGTATAAAGTGTCTCTCTACGAACTCTTGGGAATCGAACAACCCCTCTTTTAACAGCCCTTCGGAAAAACAAATGGATTCGCTTTCTTCTTCAAGGAAAATGCCCGTGCCATGAAAGCACGGGCATTTATGAATATTCCTCTGTTTTTCTAACCCCATTCCCCTATTTTACAAATATTTTCTTGCGATCGATTCGGCGACGCGGATGCCGTCGGCGGCGGCGGAAGTGATCCCGCCCGCATAGCCGCAACCCTCGCCGCAGGGGTACACGCCCTCCTTGCCGATCGCCTGCAAGTTTTCATCGCGGACGATGCGCACGGGCGAACTCGTCCTCGATTCCACGCCCGTAAACAGTCCTTCCCTGTCGAAGCCCTTGATCTTCCTTCCGAAGTCGGGAAGCGCGTCGCGAATGGATCGGACGGCGACGGCGGGAAGATAGCTCTCGAGGGGAGCGAACGCCGTCCCCCGCGCATAGCTCGGCACAACTTCCGAAAACCCGCTGCTCTCCTTCCCGTTCAAAAAGTCGTCCGTCCGTTGAACGGGGGCGCGATAGTCTCCGCCGCCCGCAAGATATGCCGCCCGTTCCATCCTGCGTTGCAGTTCCACCCCTGCGAGCGGATGGTCGCTCCCGAAGTCCTCCCGCCTGATCTGCGCCACGATGGCGGCGTTGGCGTTCTTTTCACCGCGGGCGTACTCACTCATGCCGTTGACGACGACCCCGCCCTCCTCACTCGCCGAGGGGATGACAACGCCCCCGGGGCACATGCAGAAGGTGAACACGGCGCGTTCGCCCGCATGGGAGACGAGCTTATAATCGGCGGGAGGAAGCACGGAAAACGCCTTTCCGTATTGGGCGAAGGAGATTTTTTCCTGCAAATGTTCGACGCGAACGCCCGCCGCAAATTCCTTCTGTTCGATCGCAAACCCGCGGGAGAGCAGCATCTCGAAGGTATCGCGGGCACTGTGCCCGATGGCGAGCACGAGCTCGTCCGCGTCCTCGCGCACGCCGTCGATTTCGACCGCGCACAGCTTTCCGTCCCTCAGAATTACGTCCTCTACTTTGGAGGAGAACCTGATCTCTCCCCCGCGGGAAAGGATCTCCTCCCGCATCGCCGAAACGACGGAGCGGAGTTTATCCGTCCCGATGTGCGGCTTGCTTTCGTACCCGATCTCCGCGGGCGCACCGAAGCGGAGGAAGGTCGCGATCACGTCGCGGTTGAGGGGGGAATTGGTCTGCGTGAACAGCTTTCCGTCCGAAAACGTCCCCGCGCCGCCCTCGCCGAACTGCACGTTGCTCTCCTTCGAAAATTCCCCGCCGCCGAGGAACTTCTCCACGTCGAGGATCCGCTCTTCCACCCGCTTGCCCCGCTCGACGAGGATGGGGCGAATGCCGTGATCGAGGAGCCGCAACGCACAAAACAGCCCCGCGGGTCCCGCCCCCGCGATGTACACCCGCCCCTCTTTTTTTGCTTGGGGAAAGACGGGGCGGACGGGGGAAACTTTCTTATCGGAAACTTCCACCGTATACACGTAGCGGATATTCGCTTTGTCGCGAGCGTCGAGGGATTTTTTCACGATGCGGAAATGGGCAAGGGGTTTTCCGAACTTTCGCTCCGCTTTTCTTTCGAGCTCCCCTTCCTCCGCGCCCAATGGAAGGGAAAAGGTAAATTCCTTCACCGCATCCCCTCCGCAACGGTCATCGCCGAGGCGAACGCCCAATGCAAATTGTAGCCGCCGCACTCGCCGTCGACATTGACGATCTCGCCCGCAAAATACAGCCCCTCCTGTTTCGTGCTCATGAGGCGTTCGTCCGTCTCTTTGAGCGGGATGCCGCCCCGCGTCGCCTGCGCGTAGTCGAACCCGAGGGTGCCCGTCACGGGGATAGGGAACCCCTTCAAGAGGGAAACGATCTTCTTTTCGTCCCCGTCCGCACGGCGGTAGATACTCCGCCCGAGCGCGTTATTCACAAGGCAGAGGAGCCGATCTTCCCCCTCCCCCTTTTGAAGAGCAGAAACAATTTGCTTCTCTTCTGCATCGGGAAGAAGATCGACGAAAAGCATGTCCCCCTTCCCCGCATGGGAGGAGACGCGGAACACCGCGTCCCCCGAAACGCCGCTCTCGGTAAAGAGCACGTCCCCCTTGCAGGTGCAAACGTTTTTGCCGCCCCGCGTCAGCGAGATGACTGCGTCGACGCGGATCCCTTTCAAGCCGCGCACGGCGTCGGGATCCGACTTCAACTGTACGAGAACGGGGGAAAGTTCGGTGACGGTATGCCCGAACGCGCGGGCGAGCGCGTAAGCCGAACCGTCCGTGCCGAAGTTCTTCGCCGCCTTCCCGCCCGCTGCCAACACGACGCGGTCGGCGTTCATATGTCCTTCCGCCCAAGTGAGATGAAATTCCCCGTCGTATGCGATAGTTTGCACCTGTGCGCCCAAACGAATGTCCACCCCCGCATATGCGAGTTCGCGGCGGAAAAGGTCGGTGACGGCGGAGGCTTGCCGCGAAGCGGGATACACCCTGCC
>CANPWF010000057.1 GCA_947581885.1 uncultured Clostridia bacterium | reverse complement strand
CCCTTGCAGTTCCATCATCTCGCGGATCCACGAGATGCGCTGGTCGAGCGAGGTCTCCGTGTCGCGGTTTTCCTTATACTTCCAATGGGCGGCGATACCGTATTCCGCCGTGCGGTGCATCTCTTCCGTACGGATCTGGATCTCGAAGGGCTGCCCGAAGTTGGTGACGACCGTCGTATGCAGCGATTGGTACATGTTGGGCTTGGGGGTGGCGATATAGTCTTTGATCCGCCCCGGCACGGGCTTCCACTGCTTGTGGATCTTGCCGAATACCTCGTAGCATTCGTCCACCGTGCCGACGATGACGCGCACCGCCGTCAAATCGTAAATTTGGTCGAGTGTCTTATGCTTCTCCTTCATCTTTTTATAGATGGAGTAGAAGTGTTTGGGCCGCCCGAACACCTCCCCCGAGATGCCCGATTCCGTCAAAATGGCGTTGATCTCCTCGACGACGTAATCGACGAAGCGGTTGCGCTCTTCCAACTTCTGATGGATGTTCTCCACCAAAAATTCGAAGGCGGCGGGGTCGAGGAATTTGAGGCACAGATCTTCGAGTTCGCACTTCACTTGGCTGATACCGAGCCGCCCCGCGATGGGCGCGTAGATATCGAGCGTCTCCTTCGCCATCTTCTGCTGCCGTTCGGCGGAGAGATAATTCAGTGAGCGCATATTGTGAAGACGGTCGGCAAGTTTGATGATGATGACGCGGATATCCTTCGCCATCGCGAGGAAGATCTTGCGGAAGTTCTCCGCCTCCTCTTCCTCTTCGGAGCGGAATACGATCTTGTCGAGTTTGGTAACGCCCGAGACGAGGGAGAGCACTTCCTCGCCGAATTCGCGGCGGATGTCCTCTTCTGTCGAAGGCGTATCCTCGATGACATCGTGAAGAAGTGCCCCCGCGATCGTGGAAGCGTCCAACCCGAGTTCCACCAAGATCTCGGCGACGGCGCAGGGGTGAATGAAGTAGGGTTCACCCGAGGCACGCTTCTGGTTGCGGTGCGCCCGCTCGGCGTAGTCGTATGCGCGGAGGAGCATGTTGCGGTCGTCGCCCTCGTAATATTCGTAGATCTTCATGAGAATGGGTTCCATGTCAATCCTCCGAGAAGCGTTTCACCGCAGAGTAGATACGGGAATCGGTGAGCTCCCGCTTGACACCGCGAAAGACGTGCAGCCTTCCGTTTTGAAGTTCGACGAGCCCGAGCTCTTCGAATACGGTAAGGGCGAAGAGAAGTTCCTTCTCCCCGAAGCCGAGCCCGCCCGAGCTGTGCGCAAGTTCCGCCATGCTCTCCCCGCCGAGGGGGGTGGAACGCACGGCGGCGAACACTTCGAGCAATTTTTCGCGCGTGCAGTCGAGAGCGAGCACGTCGCGGTAGCCGCAGATATTGCGGTTGAATTTCACCGCCGCCCTCCCCGTGAGCGCGGTGGGCGAGGCGGGACGGTCGAGATACACAACGTCGCGGTAGGCGGAGAGGTCGCACCCCGCTTCGGGGGCGTACACCACCGTGTTCACAACGGAAGAGGAGGACGGGCGGAAGAGATCGACGGGGATAGACGCGAGCGACGGATAGTGTCCGAGGGTCGCACGGTCGGAATACACCGCCGCCAAGCCGTATGCGCAGGAGGAGATCTTCTCCCGCATAAATTCGTCGAGCGAGTCCGTATCCCCCTCTTCGCCGCCGCGGAAGGGCACGCCGAGGGTTTGAAGCTGTTCGGAGAATCCGTCAAGTCCCACGTCGCCATCCCTTCCGTCCGCAAGGGCGGCGCGGACAAATCCCTTCAAGCTCTCCTTCCCGCGGAAGGAAGAGAGATTGTATTCGAAAACGAGCGTCTTTTTTACGTCGCTGCGGAGAAGGCGAAGATCCTTCGCCCCGCCGAAGTACATATAATCCATGCCGCCGAAGCGGAAGGAGAGGTGCGGCGAACCCTCCTTGATGGGGAGCGCGTCTACATGTTCGGCTTCGAAAACGAACATCGGGCGGCGGTTGCCCATGCCGAAGGGCTCCAAAAGCTGCAATTCCCGTGCGACGCGCACGCCGTTCTCCGCGGGGCCGCACACGGAGATCGTGGGGACGAAATCTTCCCGCGCGTAGTGTGTTCCGAGATATTCGTTGAGGGCGGCTCTGAGCTTTTCGAAGTTCTCCGCCTTCACGTTGACCCCCGCCGCCTGCGCATGCCCGCCGAACTCCTCGATGTACTCTGAGCACGCCTTCAACGCCTCGAAGATGTTGACGTTCTCCACCGAACGCGCACTGCCTTTGAGGGTGTCCCCATGGCGGACGAAGAGGAGCGCGGGGCGGGAAAATTCCTCCGCGATACGGGCGGCGACGATGCCCACAAAGCCCGCGTTCCAATTTTCCCCCGCGAGCATGATGACGTTGCCGTACGCCCCCGTCTCGATCGCCTGTTTTTCCGCCTGTGCGTACACTTCGTCGCAATAGCGTTGCCGTTCGGCGTTATACAGGTGCAGTTTTTCGGCGAGGACTTCGATCTCCTCCTCGTTTTCGGACGTGAAGAGGCGGAGCGCGGTGTGCGCGTCCCCCATTCTCCCCGCGGCGTTGATGCGGGGCGCGACGGTGAAGGCGAGGGTCTGCGCGGTGACTTCGGCGACCGTCTTTCCGAGCAATGCCGAGAAGGCGGGACGGGGGGAATTGTTGATACGGCGAAGCCCTTCCGCCACGATGTCGCGGTTCTCCCCGAGGAGCGGGACGCTGTCCGCCACCGTCGAGAGCGCGGCGAAATCCACAAATTCATACGCCCGTTCGCCGATGAGGGCACAGGCGAGTTTGAACGCCACCCCCGCGCCGCACAGGTTATCGTAGGGGTATTCTCCCCCGAGTTTGGGGTTGACGACGATGCAGTCGGGAAGCTGTTCGGGGAGCTCGTGGTGGTCAGTGACGATGACGTACGCCCCCTGCTCCTTGATGTATTCCACCTCTTCCGCGTTGGAGATCCCGCAGTCGACGGTGACGACGAGGTCGGGCAAAAACTCGTCGAAGATCTTGTCGAGCGCGGCAACGCTCATGCCGTAGCCCTGCGTGCGTTCGGGGATATAGAGATAGGGTTCGATGCCGAAAATGCGGAGGGCGCGGGAGAGAATGGCGCACGCGCCGATACCGTCCGCGTCGTAGTCGCCGAACACCGCCACCCGCCACTCTTCGTCGCGTGCCTGCGTGAGGAGAGCGACCGCTTCCTTCATGCCTTTTAGCGACATGGGGGGCAAAAAACGCTCTTTGGAGGGGTGAAGGAAGGCACGCATCTTGTCCGCCGTGTCCATGCCGCGAGCATAGAGAAGCCCCGCCGTCGTCTCGGTGAGCGAGAGTTCTTCGGCGAGCTGTTTTACGCTTTGCAGTTGTTCGGGCGAAAAGTCGAATTCGCTGACGAGCCTTCTCATACGTCCCTCTTATTGAAAACGGCGGGAATGACTCCCGCCGCCCTTCTGATTTGCTTTACTCTTCCGTCTTGGCGTTCGCCTTCTTGCCCGCATAGCGCGGTTTGCGGCGAGCCGCGAGTTTTTCGAACGCCGCCCTGACGGGAACGTGCAGCGCGGGCGCGAGCAGAAGCGACGCGAACCCTGCGCAAACGACCGAGAGGAGCGCGGGCAAAACGAGCATTCTCACGCCCGCCGTTGCCACCGCGCCGACGACGAGGAGCACCGCGGCGACGGACGCACCGAACGCGACCGTAGCGGGAAGTGCGCCGCGGAAAGCGACCTCAACGGCTTCCTCCGCGCCGAGCGGACGGGGAGAGTTCTTTTTGAGTTCGCGCAGTTTCATGCACTGCAACATCCACAGGAGCACGGCGACAAAGGCACCGATCGCCGCATAGAACATGGGAGCTTCCGCATAGACGGGAATGCGGGTGATCGCCACGAGGCAGACGGGCAGCACGCCCCCCGCCGCAGCGGATACGAGCCCCGTGAGGGCGCAACCCACGCCGAAGCGGATGCCGAGGTAGATGAGCGCGGCAATCGCGCCGACCGCGACGGCGACGGCACCCCGCCAAACAGGCTCGTTGAAGGAGAATGCAGAGTTGGTATGAATGTCTACCCGCACCTCCGCGGAACCGTTCGCGTTCGTGATCGCTTCGGGAAGTTTCCCCTCGATCGCCGTCTTTACCTTTTCAAGCGTCTCGTCCGAGACGTTCGCGTCGAAGAGATAGCGGTTGACCGTCCAATCCTGCGAACTGCTCATGCCCGTGCCCTTCTCCTCTTTGAGGACGCGGACCCCGTTCGCTTCGAACGCGCTTTCGCAGACTTCGTCAAGTTTCCCCGTCAGTTCGTCCGAATTGCTCACGACGATGTTGTAACCCACTTCCACCGCCTTGTTTTCGGGCAGAGCGGCGGAGGCGTTGAACCCGAGGACCGCCATCAGCACCACGCCGGCGATCAGGATGACGGCTGCTACCGCAGCCCAGATAGGCAGGAATTTGATCTTTTTACTCATCATCTTCTTCCGCCTCCACTCTCTTGTAGTTGCAGAACTTCCCTTTGTTCTTGCAGAACGCCATCATCGTCGCCCAATTGAGGCGGTTCACGGCGAGCGTGAAGATGCCCGAGAACACCGTGCCGAGCCCGAACACAAAGGCGAATTGCCTGAGGGCCCCGAGGGCGATGCCGAAGGTCACGAATCCCGCGATCGCGAGGACGATGTGCAGGTCGAAGATGTGCCAGAAGTTCCGCTTATAGCTCGCCTTGACGGAGGAGACGATCGTCTTTCCGAGGGCGAATTCCCTGCGTGCGCCCTCGAACACGACGGCGTTGCTCACGCAAAGGAGCACCGAGACGAGCAGGAACGCGATCACCGTCTCCACCGAGAGATCGAGGAAGGGGATCGCCCAGACGCAAAGAAGGTTCACGCACACAAAGAGCAAATAGGTATACAGGTTCACAAAGCCGAGCAGGGCGTAGCGGACGAAGAAGAACGCGAGCATCGCCGCAAACAGCACGGCAAAGGCGATGTACACAAAGAGCATCGCGTTTTTGCCGTAGAAGGCGGGGAAAGTCATCGTGTCCCCGACGACAGAGCTCATGCTCGCCTGTACGCCGTTCAAGGAAGTATCGATGAGGATCGCCGAGATCTTCGCGTTCGTCGAGGTGAAATCACTGCTCGAAATGAAGAGGCTCGCACGGTCGATCTGTTCGCTCACCGAGAGTTGGAGGGCGATGTTGTCGCCCACTTTGAAGAACATGGTCGCGGCGTTCTCCGTCGCGTCCGCCGTCTTTTCGGCGATGATCCTTCTCCCCTCTTTGGTGAAGTCGATCACGACATAGGGCGTGCCGCCCGCCGCAACGCGGGTATGGGCACCCTTCACATAGTCCGTAATGGGTTCGTCGCGGTAAGGAAGGATGACTTCCGCGCTCGCCTCGTCCGTCCCGTAAGAGACGGTGAAATCGCCCATATACGAGAAGGGCGTGAGCGACGCGCTCAGTTCGCGGGGAAGGGTGACGCGGACGGTGTATTCGTCGGCGACTTCCACGCGCACTTCCTCATGCAGGCGGGCAAAACGGCTGCGAAGGAGCTCCGCACCCTGCTCGAATTCTTCTTTGAAGGAATCCGAGACGCTGTCCCCCTCATAGGCGACTTTCTTTTCGAGATAGAGCGCACCATTGGACGCGGGTGCGTACTGTTCTTCGTAATCCGCTTTCTTGCTCTCGTCTGTGAATCCTTCGACGTTGTCGTCGTATTCCTTGGCGGAGACGACCCCCTCGGGATAATACACCGCAACCACGCCGCCGCCGTTGTAGTTCTGCGTAAGCGAGAACTTGTCCCGCGCGGCACCGTACGACGTGCCGAGATCGGGATCCCTGTCTGCATCGACGACGATCGGATCGAACCGCTTCATGCCGTTCAGACCGAACTGCATCGGGACGAAACACACGATCATGAGCGCGGCGATCAAGAGCGACATGACTGTAAGGACGATCGCCGATTTTACCTTGCCCATTGCCTCCTCCTATCGAAAACGGGCGCGTGCCCGCACGGAAAGTTTCCCTCGGGAAAATCTCACTTTTACCATTATATATAAAACACGCGCCGCCGTCAAGTCGAAATGCGCGTATTTTCTCAAATTTCGCTTATTTTTCTCGCGCTTTGCGTGCGGCGAGAATGTGCATCGCGCACTCGACGCGCTTTTTCATCATCGCGCAGGTCATCTCGTACGGCTCGTTGATATCGCCGTTGTAGTGGTAGTTGTTCGCACTGCACCCGCCCGAGCAGATGTATTTCGCGAAGCAATCATTGCACTTGTTCCGCGTGAACAGGCAACTGTTTTTGAACTGCGAACGGATCGTTTCGTCGAGCTCCCCTTCAAAGACGTTCCCCATCCGCCATTTCTTATCCCCCGCGAATTGGTGGCAGGGGTAGATATCGCCGCTCGGGACGACGGAGAAGTATTCGTTGCCCGCGCCGCACGCCGAAACGCGCTTTTGAAGGCAGGGACCCCCTTCGAGGTCGACATGGAAATGGAAGAAGAAGAACCCCTTCCCCTCCGCCTCGCGGCGAAGATATTCGTCGCACAGCTTGTCGTACTCCGCCTCGATGACGGGAAGATGCTCTTTTTTGATCTCGAGGTCGGGAAGTTCGGTGACGACGGGCTCGACGGAAAGGGATTCGAACCCCTCGTCGGCAAGGAAGAGAACGTCCTTGGAAAAATCGAGGTTTTTCGCCGTGAACGTCCCGCGGACGTAGTAGTGTTTGTCGCCGCGGATCTTCACGAACTTCTTCATTTTGTCGATGACCGCGTCGAAACTCCCCTTCCCGTTCACCGTCTTGCGGACGGCATCGTGCACTTCCTTCCTGCCGTCGAGGGAGAGAACGACGTTCTCCATCTCCTCGTTGAGGAACTTGATCTTCTCGTCGTCGAGAAGGAGCCCGTTCGTCGTCGTGGTGAAGAGGAACCTCTTGCCCCGCTTCGCCGCCTCCTCTTTGGCGTACTCTACCGTGCGCCTGACGACATCGAAGTTCATGAGCGGTTCGCCGCCGAAGAAGTCCACTTCGAGCACCTTTCTCTTTCCGCTCTTTTCGAGCAGGAAATCGATGGCGGCACGCGCCGTTTCGAAGCTCATCATCTCGCGGGCGGCGTGATACGCCCCCTCGTCGGCAAAGCAGTATGCGCAACGCAGGTTGCAATCGTGGCAGATATGGAGGCACAACGCCTTCACTTCGTCCGATTTTACGGGACGCGCCTCCGTTTCGGGCGCGAAGAGCAGCCCCTCCTCTTGAAGGGCTTTGATCTCGGCAAGCTCCTCTTCCGAGAGCCGTATCTCTTCCCCCGAAAGATAGCGTGCCGTCCGCTCGTCGCACTCGTGGAGTGCGCCGCCGCCCGTATCATAGACGTAATGATGGGAACCGTGAGAAAAAACGTGGACCATAAGAATGAAGGAAAGAGCGGCACGCCCGTGCCGCCCGCGCTCCGATTATTTGTTTTCGATCTTCTGTTCTTTGGTGATGCGCTCGCAGGACTGATTGCCTACGGTGCAGCTCGTTTTGCAGGCGGATTGGCAGGTGCTCCTGCATTCGCCGCAACCTTCGATCTTCTTCTTTTCGGGCTTTGCGATATTTTTGATCATGGTCTGTTCTCCCTTGCGTTTTTTCCTATTATACTACGCAGAGGAAGAATTTGCAAGCATTTTACCGCTCTTTGCGGAATTTCGCTCCCAAAAGGGCACCCGCCCCGCCCGAAGCCGCCGTGAGGAGCAGTTCGGGCAGAAAGAGGATATCGACGAAGAACCCGCCGCCCACCGCCGCAAACACGAACATCGTCAAAACGGAGGAGAGGACTCCGGCGCAAATTCCCTTGAAAAGGGCGCGTTCCCGTCCGAGAAAGAGCAAAGAGACGAAAAATACACCCACGCATTTCACCGTCCAATTGATCGCGGTGACGGTGACCGTATCGGGGCGGTACGCCTTGACGAATACGGCGACGATCGTTAAAGCGAGCAGGGAAAACAGGGTGGTGAACAGCGCGGCGCGAAGCACTTCGAAGATCGCGCGGCGTACCGTCTTATCCATAAAAAACCTCCGCACACCCTACGGTATGCGGAGGAAACTTCCGTTATGCTTACTTGTCCTCTTTCTCTTCGGGGACTTCCTCGGGCTGCGCGTCGGCCTCTTCGGGCTGCGCCGCTTCGGCTTCCGTCTCTTCGGACTGCTCCGCGGGGGTCTCGCTCTCGGCTTTCGCCGCGGCACGCGCTTCGCGCTCCGCCTTTCTCTTCGCCTCGGCCTCTTCCCGTGCGATCTGCGTGGGGCCCTTCGCGTCCGTCTGGGCGATGAGCTCCTTGTCCATCTTGACGTAGGACTTGCCCGCCGTCTCGCTGCCCGTCTCAATGATGACGGTATTGTCGTCACACACTTCGACGACCACACCGCAGATGCCGCCCGCCGTCTTTACCTTGTTACCGGGGCGGATCGCGTCGAGCTGTTCGACGTATTCCTGCTGCCGCTGTTTGTTCTTTCTCCCCGAGAAAACGAACCAAACGACGACGATCACGACGAGTACGCCCACGAGCGCGAACATCAAGTACGTTTGCCAATTCTGTTCCGCAAGAAGATTGTAACCCATAATGCACTCCTTTTTCTTACCCCTATCATACCGCGTTCTGCACGTTTTGGCAAGCGTTTTCGGGAAGTTTTTCCGTTTTTTTCCGAAACGCCGCCGCGGATAGGTTCGTTTTTTTCAATTTGATCGTTGTTTTTTGTAAAATTCTTGCGCGAATTCCCGCACATATCCGCCGAGGATGCTCTCCCGCAGTCCCCGCATGAGGGAGTGCAGGTAGGAGATATTGTGCAGGGAGAGCAACATGCCCGCGTTCATCTCCCCCACGTTGACGAGGTGGCGAAGATACGCCTTCGAATAGTTCTTGCAGGTGTAGCAATCGCATTCCTCATCGAGCGAGGTGAAGTCCTCGCGGTACTTTCCGTTGCGGACGACCACCTTCCCGCGCGAGGTGAGAGCGGTCCCGTTGCGGGCGACGCGGGTCGCGAGGACGCAGTCGAACATATCTACGCCGCGGAGCACCCCTTCGACGAGACAGTCGGGCGAGCCCA